>DATEWS010000417.1:0-13863 GCA_035257785.1 Pyrinomonadaceae bacterium | reverse complement strand
GTTGAATAGCGCCATAAAACGCAGAGAACGCAGAGGGCCGCAGAGTCCGCAGAGAAATCCAGTTTATAGTTCGATCGGTTGCGCGGAGATCACTTGTTCGAGCGAACGCAATGACTGCAACGTCTCTTTACTCAACGGCGCGTCGACTTCAATGACGGCCATCGCTTCGCCGCCGCGTTCGCGACGACCGAGATGAAAGCGACTGATGTTCACGCCTCCCTGCCCCAGGATCGTTCCAATGCCACCAATAACACCCGGCACATCGTGATTGCGCGTCACGAGCATGTGGCCGTGCGGCGTCGCTTCCAGATGAAAACCATCGATCTCGGTGATGCGACCTTCGCGTCGCTGACCGCCATAACCAAAAAGCGTTCCGGCCAGACTCTGCGTCGATGGCCCGGCACTAATCTCAGTGCGAATCGCGGGCGACATATCTCCCGAAGTGCGAATGTAAGTAGTCGTGACTTTAATACCACGCTCTTCCGCAATTAGAAATGCATTTACTGCATTCACACGCGCACTCACATCACGCAGCAGCCCGGCGAGAAACGCGCGCGTCACCGGCGCAGCATCAACATCAACAATCTCACCCGCGTATTGAATTCTTACTTCGCTGACGGCCTGGTCAACGAGTTGCGCCTGAAATCGGCCTAAACTCTCCGCCAGCGCGACGTAGGGCTGAATGAGATTGAACTCTTTGACGCTGATCGCAGGTACATTCACTGCCCCGCGCAGCGCTCCTGTCAAGAGAAAATCGCGCATCTGCTCGGCAACCGTGAACGCGACGCCTTCCTGCGCTTCTTTGGTTGACGCGCCGAGGTGCGGCGTCACGATTACTTGATCGAGATGCAGCAACTTGTGATCGGCAGGCGGCGGCTCTTCGCTGAAGACATCGAGCGCAGCGCCGGCAATTGAACCATTCGTGATCGCTTCGTAGAGCGCGTCTTCGTCGATTAGACCACCGCGCGCGCAGTTGATTATCCGTGCGCCTTGTTTCATCTTGGCGAGCGCGTCGCGATCGATGAGGCTGCGAGTTTCTGAAGTCAACGGTGTATGGACCGTGAGAAAGTCAGCACGCGAGAAGACCTCGTCGAGCGGCGCGAGCTCGATTTCGAGGTCGCGCGCCTGTTCGGGTGCGATAAACGGATCGTACGCGACAATAAACATGCCCATCGCGCGCGCACGCGAAGCGACGACGCGACCGATGCGTCCGAGACCAACGACGCCGAGCGTCTTGCCCTGCAACTCGACACCGATGAACTTCTTGCGATCCCAGTGTCCGGACTTGAGACTGCTGCTTGCCTGTGGGATCGATCGCGCGAGGGAGACGAGCATCGCGACTGTGTGTTCGGCAGTCGTGATCGTGTTGCCGTCGGGCGCGTTCATCACGACCACGCCTCGAATCGTCGCTGCGGAAACGTTGATGTTGTCAACTCCGACTCCGGCACGTCCGATGACGCGGAGCGTATTCGCGGCGTCAAGAATTTCCGCAGTCACTTTCGTTTCGCTGCGAACGATCAGACCTTCACAGTCTTTGAGTGCTTCGAGCAATTCGGGCGGCTTGAGTCCCGGTCGTTTTTCAACAGTAAAACCCGCCGCACGCAGTGGTCCAAGCCCACTCTCGCTCACGTCATCCGCCACGAAAATTTTTGTCGTCATATAGTTGCTTGCCAGTAAAAGCTCGGTATGTTAACAGTTAGCCACAAAAAGGCACAAAAGGCATGGAGATTCTCGTCTATCGCAACGGCGTTCAGAAGATTCAAGAGCACTTTACCGCAGCAGATCTTCCCGAGTTACTGAAGGATGAGTCAGCGGTAATCTGGGTCGATATGGAGCAGCCAACGGAAGCGGATGAGCGAGTGTTGCTCGACGTCTTTAAGTTCCATCCTTTGACGGTCGAAGATTGTCGCGAGAATCGCCATTATCCGAAGGTCGAAGAGTTTGAGGATTATCTCTACTTCATCGTTCACGGCGTGACTGCCGACATCAGTCCGGAAAAATTCAACACCATCGAACTCGACGGATTTCTCGGGCGCAATTACGTCATCACTTATCACCACGAGACGTTTCTCAGTATCAACAACGTCAAGCAACAACTACGCACTACGCCAGTCGCCTGCCAGCGTGGCGCGGCCTTCCTGCTGCACCAAATTTTGGACCAGGTGGTTGACTTCTATTCGCCGGTGCTTGACAGCTTCGACGATCGCATCGACAAGCTCGAAGACGATATCTTCACGCTAAGGCGACCCAATAACGAAATTCTTTCCCAGATCATGGATCTAAAGCGCAGTGTGTTGCGTCTGCGCCGCATTTCCGGCAAGCAGATGGACATTCTCCATCGCATGAGTCGCGGTGAGTTTGGGTTGATACCCCAAGACATGCGGCCGTTCTATCGCGACGTTTACGATCACCTTGTGCGCGTAGTTGATCTCGCTGAGAGTTATCGCGATCTGATCAGCGGCTCTCTCGAAGCGTACTTGTCGGTAGTGTCAAACCGGCTCAATGAAATCATGAAGGTGTTGACGATCTTCTCCGCGGTGATGCTGCCATTGACGTTCATCGCCGGAGTTTACGGCATGAACTTCGAGAACATGCCGGAGCTGCATTCGCGTTACGGGTATTACGCTGTTTGGGCAATTATGGCCGTCGTGGCGGTGGGGATGCTGCTGTTCTTCAAACGGCGTGGATGGATCGGTAAATCGAGTGAGGAAGAAACTCCGGAAGTGTAGCTACACTGGATCGGCGTTCTTCAATTCATCTGAATCATCAAGCGCACCATCAGGACTCGGCAGGTTATTATCTTCCGCCTCATCTCTGATTGTCGGCTCGTTCTCTTCCAACTCTTCGACGGTCTCTTTGCTGGTTGCGTCTTTGCTAATCGACTCTTTACGTTCCATAAACTATTAGCACCCCCGACACGATTATCGCGGCATACGCGCCCGCAACGAGATCGTCACACATAACGCCCACGCCGCCTTCAAGATCCTGCAGACGATTTGCAGGATAAGGCTTAACGATGTCGAAAAAGCGGAAAAGTATAAACGAAACGATGACTGTTTTTATGGACCATGCCACAAACAGCAGCGGAAGCAATGCAATCAACTGGCCCGCAACTTCGTCAACGACGATCTTTCCCGGATCTTTCCGCTGCGACAGCTTTTCCGTTCGAGTACCGGCCCAGATGCCTGCAAACGTAAAAAACAAAATTGCAACCACGATGGCTGCCGCGGAGATTCTGATAAGCGCTAAAAAGATCGCGACACCTACCAAAGATCCAAACGTGCCGGGCATCAACGGCAGGTAACCAACACCACAAGTGGCGATCGCGAGCGCAAGATAATCAGTGGTTTTCAATCCGTGTTATCCGTGGCTGCATATTTTCCCAATCAGATCGTACTCATGTCCCTCAGTGATCTCTACATTCACAAGCTCGCCAATCGCGGGCTCCATCCCTTCCGGAACATCATTGATCAGCACGCAGCCATCGATGTCAGGCGCCTGCGTTTCCATTCTTCCCTGCCACAGCAGTTCGCTTTCTTTCGACTCACCTTCGAATAGCACCTGGACCACGTCGCCGACGCGAGCCTTGTTTTTGCGGCGCGAGATCTTCGCCTGTTCTTTCATCAACGCATTGCGGCGTCGCGCCGCCGTGCGATGCTGAACTTTCTCAGACAACTCGAATGCAGGCGTGCCTTCTTCGTCTGAGTAAGTGAAGATACCGACGCGGTCGAATTCAACGTTCTTGATGAAACTCATCAACTCGTTGAAGTCGTCTTCAGTTTCACCCGGAAATCCGGAAATGAAAGTCGTGCGCACCGCGATGCCCGGCACCCGCCGGCGGACACGTTCGATTAGTCGTTCAAGACTCTGTCGATTACCGCCACGCTTCATCAGTTTTAAAACATTCCGGGAAGCGTGTTGCAACGGCATATCGAGATACTTTACCGCCTTCGGCTCTTCGGCAAGCACGTCGAGAAATGCGTCGCTGATGTGCGTCGGATAGGTGTACATCACGCGCACCCATTCGATGCCGTCTACGTGACTGAGCTCACGAAGCAGACGCGCGAGGGCGTCCTGTTTGCCGAGATCTTCACCGTAACGAGACGAATCCTGGGCGACGAGAATGAGTTCTTTGACACCTTCTTCAGCGAGTTGATGAGCTTCAGCGATGATCGAACCGAAGCGACGGCTGCGAAAGTGACCACGCATCTGCGGAATGAAGCAGAAAGCACACGGACGATCGCACCCTTCGGCAATCTTCACGAACGCGTAGTGCGACGGCGTTGCGAGCACGCGTGGGGTCGATTCGTCGTAGAGGTAAGTCGCGCTTTGATTTCCGATGGCCACTACCGGAAGTGAACGCGTGTTAACTTTTGGATCGGCGACGGCGAGGATGTCGTTGATCTGATTGGTGCCGATGAACGCATCAACTTCCGGAATTTCCGCTTTCAACTCGTCTCGATAACGCTCGACGAGACAGCCGGCGACGATGAGTCGTTTGGCGTGTCCGTTCGTCTTGAGTTGTGCAGCTTCGAGAATAGTGTCGATCGATTCCTTCTTCGCTGAGTCGATAAAACCACATGTATTCACCACCAGCGTATCCGCGTCGGCGGCGTCGGCAGTGATCTGATAACCATTTTGCTTGAGTTGGCCCATCATCACCTCGCTGTCGACGAGGTTCTTCGGGCAACCGAGACTGATAAATCCAACCTTCTTCATACGCAATTTCGCCGCGGATAGACGCGAATGAACGCAGATCAGCGTTTATTTGCGTGCATCCGCGGCTTCTAAAACAAACAGTGCTTGTTCTATTTCCTTTCTTTCTTTGGGCGAGAGGCGTTCGCTGCCGTAACGCACGCGGTTGTAAGCACGCGTGATCAGCATCGCTTCGCTTGAATTCAATGAGTCTGCAAACTCGAGCGGCGTTAAATGCTTGTCACGCTCGAGACCACGCTGCTCCAGCAAGGAAACCAGTCGCTCGTAAAACTGCACGCGCGAATAAGTTCTTCCTTCTACTTCTGAACGAACGCGCCGCGTGCGCGTCCAACGCAGCATTCGCTTGCCAAAGACGACCACGACGACTAACAACGCGAGCGCAAGAACTGCGAGCGCGCCAGTGATCACGTTGCTCGTCAAAACTTTTTGCAGAGTCGCCATCACGTTCGAGAGCGTGCGCGTGTAGTCAAACACCTGGTTGTGCAACGAAGTCGCGAGCGAGCGCTGTTCCTGCTTGTCGTAGCCGACGACATACTGAAACCATAGCAACTCGAGTGCTTCGGCGTACTTCTGCAACTGCGCCGTGATGCCTGTGCGCACCGGCTCAGTGCGACCGGCTGAGGGTGTCGGATCAAACGTCACCCACGAACGCGTTTCCGGAAAGTAGACCTCGACCCACGAATGCGCATCGCTTTGCCTCACCGTGTACGCGCCCGCTGTTTCGTTGTACTCGCCCGGCAAAAAACCATTCACAACACGCGCCGCGACGCCTTGAGTGCGCAACAAGACCGCCATCGCAGTCGAGAAGTATTCGCAATGACCGCTGCGCACGTTGAAAAGAAAATCCGCGAGTGGATCCGGACCACTCGCTTTCATCTCGAGTGAATAGCCGAACTCTCGTTGCAGGTACGACTCGATCGCCTTGGCAGCGTCGTAACGATTGCTCGCATTTGCCTCGAGAATGATCTGCGTCGCAAGCCGATCGATGCGCGGATCGAGATTCTCGGGCAATTGCAGGTAACGATAATAAGAGACCGACAACGGCCGGTTGTCGTTGCGCAACAGATCCATGCGCGGCTCGCTCGTGTCGGAGATGACTTTGTAGATGAGTCGATCAAAATCGTGGCGGCGCGACTGCACTGACCCTTCCGCATCCACGCGCACAAACGGCAGATCACCCTGCAGCGCAACGATGCGCGGCGCCGCAAACAACACGGGCGACTCGAGCGGCTCGAGGAAAAACGTTTGCGTAGTGAGACGATGAAGTGCCTCGGTAGTGCCAAACTGAAATAGACCGCCGCGCTCGGTTACCGGATCCATTTGTCGCGCCTGAACCGACTTCTTCCAACCAATACCGGTGAACTCGTCGAGCGCGACACCACGCCAGCGCGGATCGCGCGGAGGCTGATTGTCTTCGATCCGCACGTGCATGACGACGCCATCGTCGCGCTTGAGCGTTCCGATCTGGCCGAGCGTCACGTTTTCGGAGAAGCCGATAAAGTTTGACAAACCGCCACCACTACGCGTGAGTGCGGCGGCACCGGATCTGGGCGCGATCAGAAAGAGCGGCAACGCGAGTACGAAGATCAGTAACAACAATCCGACTGCGACGAACGGGAGCCGCGCGGCTTCAGTGCTCCACCATGACCATCGTCCTGACTTCCTGAAGACTCTCGAATCGGGAGGCACGAGCAGGCGCGTCTCGGCGTACGGCGTTGAACGTCGCGCCTTTTGGATCTCGAATGCAGTGACTGCTGAAAGACCGCATAACAGGTAAAGCGTGAGCGTGCCGAGAAATACGGGACTAAAACTTAAGCCGGCGGAAAGCAGCATTTCGAAGAATGAGATCAGGTAGAGAAAAACCCAATCGCGATCTTTCTTCACTTGCAGGAGTTTTACCGCTGAAAGGAAGACTATCAGGTGGGCCAGCGCGGTGACGCCGAGGCGTTCGGCCGGTTCGCCCAAGGCTTTCTGATACTGCCAGTCAGCGTAAAAGAGCGGGATCGAGAGCAGGACGATTCCGAGTCCGTAACGTTCGGGAAGTTGCCACTTTGTTTTTTCGAGCAGCCAGCTTCCGATCATCACGCCGAGAAACACAAGCGCCAGCAGCGGACTCAGTCCTCCCGCGAGGACGAGCGCCAGCATGGCCACGGCGATCATGGCGTAAGAGAATGCTCGGAAGTAGGTTAGAAAATTCATCCCAATGCTATCTGCGGCCCTCTGCGGCTCTCTGCGTGCTCTGCGGCCCTCTGCGGTGCTCTGCGTTGAAGAGCGCCATTAAACGCAGAGAACGCAGAGATACGCAGAGGGCCGCAGAGTTATTTCTTTACCCAGAGTTATTTCTTTACCCTGAGGTTATTTCTTTACCCTGATCTCAAACAGTCGCGGCCAGAGTTTGCCGGTCACGAAGAGTTTGTTATTCGCCTGATCGTACGCGATGCCATTCAGCACTGCTTCCGGATCCTGAAGTTCACCTTCCGGCATCAGACCGCTCAAATCGATCCACGAATTGACGTGACCGGTCTGTGGATTGATTACGGCGATCCGGTTCTCATGCCAGACGTTCGCGTAAATCTCGCCGTTCACGTATTCGAGTTCGTTTAACTGGTCGATCGGAGTGCTGCCGTCGATCACGCTAATCGTCTTCGTCACCGAAAAATCCGCCGGGTTGATAAATCTGATGCGAGTCGAACCGTCGCTCAGAATCAACGACTGCCCGTCAGTCGTCAGTCCCCAACCCTCACCGGTGTAATTGAACTGCCCAGTACGCTCGAACGTCTGCGCGTCGTAGATAAAGCCGATGTGGTGCTGCCAGGTAAGTTGGTAAACTTTCCCGTTCAGCACAGCGATGCCTTCCGCGAAATACGGCACAGGCACGTCGACTTTTTTCAGGACTTTGCCCGTTTCGAGCTCGACCCGGCGCAGGCTGGATCGACCTTCCTCGCCGGTGCTTTCCAGCAGTTTGCCGTCCATTAGGATTAGTCCCTGCGTGAAAGCGTTGCTGTCGTGCGGCCAGATATTGACGATTTGATAGCCATATTTCGGCACCGGGCCGTTAGGCGCAGGCGCGGGCTCAGGGCCTTTTGCGCCTGTTTGACACTGAAAACACGACAGGGCAAGGGCGAGCACCAGAATGAGGTGGGTTGTAGATTTGGGTAACATGAGGGCATTTTGCGTGAGCGGCGCGGAAAAAACAAAGGACTCCGCGGCTCTCTGCGTATCTCTGCGATCTCTGCGTTGATTAGAGAACGCAGAGGGCCGCAGAGAACGCAGAGGAGCGCAGAGTCGCTTTAATCGGTGATCGCGATGGGCTCACCGGCGGCGCGTTTTTCCAGGTACGACGCGAGCCGCTCGCGATCGGGGTCAGACATCTGGTGGATCGTGACACCCAGTTGCCACATTCGCCTGGCGCCCTCGCCCGTACGATCCGAGCTGACGATCGTGACTACCGCCTCGATTGGTCCCTCGGGCAAATCTGTTTTTACAAACAGCATTCGCCCCATCTGCGACAACTCCGCTTCGGCGAAACGCGTGCCGGCCAATGACAGTCCCATCCCAAACTTGCTGATTGTTTCGCAGTGACCTCGCGATGGCGCGGAGTATGAGGCTTTGCCGACCTGCACTTTGCTGTCGATCAGTGAAATGGCGCTCGGCAGATGTGCATAAAAGCGCGGCGCCCGACGACGATTGCGCGCGGGTTTGTGCGTGTCAGTTGGCGTGCGCCGGTGCGTTCCCTTCGGATCGAAAGCTTTGAAAACGAGTCCGCAGTTGTTGCAGAGCAGCTTGTGCATCCCCACCACCCTGAGGAAAAAGACGGCGTCGTCATAATCGCGTTGAATCCGTTCACTCTTGCATCGTGGACACTGCATACGGTCCATTCTAACAGGGTTCGCGAGCCGATTGTGCCTGAGATCGGGTTATCGAAAAATGAATCCGCCGCGCAAGTGATCGTCGGGGTCGAAGTAGAACTCATTGCGGGCGATGATTGAGGCCGTGCCGCTGACTTGGGGGATGATGGCATCGTGTGGGCCAAAGCTTGTGACGCCCACGACCTGAACTGACATGGTAGTGCCGAGGATGCTTTCGATGGTGATCGGCACGTTGACGGCGAGCTCGCCGGAGGCGAAGTGTAGCGCCGCGCGGGCGCTTACGCCGCTGCCGGTTGCGGAGCGATCGAGTTCGCCCTCGGCAAAGATGCAAACGTTGCGACTGTGATTTAACGGATCGTGTGCGGGGCCGGTGAAGATCGTGCCGTAAAGAAAACTCAAGTCGTCTTCGAACGGATGCTTGATCGGAAACTTCGACATCACCCTCTCTTTAATCAACCGGCCACACTCGATGAGGCGATTGACATTCGCAGGCTCGAGTTTTAAGCCGAGAGCGGGCGCGTCAACAAACGCGTAGAACGCACCGCCGTAAGCAACGTCAAACTCCACCACACCAATTTCCGCGACATCAACCTGCTGCTTACGAAGGTAAACAAACGAAGGGACGTTCTGAAACGACGTCTCAACTACGCGTGCATTCACAACCGTCGCTCTGGCCAGAATCGTCCCCGCTGGAACATTGATGGCGATTTCGTTTTTCGTAACTAACTTAGTCTCGATGGCAAGCTTCGTCAAAGCGATGATCGCGTGGCCGCACATGGTGCTGTAGCCTTCGTTGTGAATGAAGAACACGTCGAAGTCGGCATCGGTGGACGGCGTGATGACAGCGCCGTACATATCGGCGTGGCCACGCGGCTCCCACATAAGCCCGGTGCGCAGGTGATCGTAGTGGTCGCGAAAGTAACGTCGCTTCTCGAGCACGTTGCGACCTTCGATCGGTGGTAGACCATCAACAACGACACGCAGCGGTTCACCGCCGGTGTGCATGTCGATAGTCGTGATGCGCGTCCAGTGTTCAGGCGGGCGCCAGTTTAAAATTTGTGTCATCCGTGTTCATCCGTGGCTGATACAATTCTACTCACGATGCCGAATATCAAACCACTGCGAAAACTCGTCACCAAAGCACGCGACCTGCGCAACCATCACCGCGAGCGCCATTCGCCGAGTGGCTTCGCCTTCGCACTCGCCGACAGCATTGACTATCTCGACCAATCACATTGGAAAACAGTCACCGCGCACGACTCACTGTTTCTTTCGCCCCGTTACTTACAGGTGCTCGAATCCGCCGGGCCTGACAACGTGCGCCAACGCTATGCGCTCGTCTTTCAAAACAAACAACCAGTGGCTGCGATCGCAGCGCAGAGTGTGACTGTATCGCTCGCGCGTCTGCGCAGAAAGTCGTCGGGTAATGGCCGTCTCGATCAGCACGAAGAGAAGATGCTGGTCTGCGGCAACCTGCTTTCGTGGGGCATGCACGGCATCTCGTTCGCTCCAAACGTGGACCACGAGCCGCTTTGGCCCGCGATTGCCGAAGCGATTTATCGCCTCCGTCGCGTCGACAAGCTGTTCGGCGATACATCGTTTGTGATGGTGAAAGACATTCCCGACGCGTATGCAAACGCTGCCAACGCGCTCTCGCATTTCTCTTATCGCGAACTGGAAACAGAACCGAACATGGTGCTCGACATCTCGCCGCAGTGGAAGAGTTACGACGACTACCTGGCGAGCCTGACTTCCAAGTATCGCAAGCAAGCAAAACAGATCGAAAAAGAAGTGACGGCAGCCGGAGGCGTCATTGAGGAGATCAAAAGCGATCAGATCGGACGCGACGCCAATCAGTTACACGCCCTTTATTTGCAGACTCACAAGAACGCGCGGCTGCGACTCGTCACACTCCCAGTAACTTTCCTTCCGACACTCGCCGAACGACTCGGCAACGACATGCGTTTCACCATCTTGAAACGAAACGACGAGCTGTTGGGATTTGTAACGACGGTTAAAGACGGCGAGACAGCAGTAGGTTACTACATTGGCTTCGATCGTAAAGCGAACGCCGAGATTCCGATTTACTTTCGCCTGCTTCAGTCAGTCGTCGGCCATGCCATCGATCTCGGTTGCAAACGACTCTCGCTCGGCCGCACCGCACTCGAACCCAAAGCACGTCTTGGCGCGCGCCCCGATCCGATGCGCATCTGGATTCGCCACCGCATACCGATGTTGAACCTGATCGTGCGCGGGCTTCTGCACACAATCGACGATCACGAAGAACCACCACAGCGCAATCCGTTTAAGTAAAGGCATTTCACGCAAAGGCACCAAGTGAAGACACAAAGGCGCAGGGAATCAACTTTGTGCCTTCGTGTCTTTTCTTTGCGCCTTTGTGTGAAATACCTGCTCGTACACGCCCAGCGTGAGGCGCGCGGTCTGGCGCCAGTCAAATAAACTCGACTGCACAAAACCGCGGCTGCGTAGTTGTTCGCGGAGTGCGACGTCGGAGATCATTCGCCACAATCCATCCGCGATCGAGTACTCATCAAACGGATCGATTATCAAACTCGCATCACCAACCACTTCCGGAAAACACGTGCGATCCGAAGTTATCGTCGGCGCACCGCAGCGCATCGCTTCGAGCAGTGGAATTCCGAAGCCTTCGAAGTACGACGGATACGCGAAGCAAAGCGCGCCCGTGTACAATGCAGCCAGATCACTTTCCGGCACATAATCCGTAAACAAAATTTTGTCATTTACCGAACTGACCGCAGCCGCCCGGATCGTGTCTTCAAACAGCCACGCACGTTTTCCGACTATCACCAGTTTCGGTGCGTTGTCTGGATGTTGCGACAGCACCCGCGTATAGCCACGAATCAAACGCGCGATGTTTTTGCGCGGCTGGATCGAACCCACTGCCAGAATGTAATCGCCGGAAATTCCGTACTTCTGCAACACCTGCTCATCATGCACCGGCATGAACCGTGAAGACGCAGCGAGTGGCGTCGTCGTGACGCGCTCGGGCGGCAAACCATACGTGCGCAAAATGTCCTGACGCGAATACTCCGAGTCAGTCAGGACGTGAGACGCAGAACGCGCGGTGCGTCGCACCGTGATCCGCATTTGCATCCAACTGCGACGCTTGAACGTCTCGGGAATATGCTCAAACGAGAGATCGTGGATCATCACGACTGTATGGCAAGGCGCGAGCGGTGGTGCGGTGTATTGAACATGCAGGATATCAACTGGCCGGCGACGCAACTCCGCCGCGAGCGTCAACGGAATTCTGATCAGCGGAGTGTGCGGCAGTGTTTTCCTGATCGTCACATTGGGCCAGCGATTCGCAAAACGATCGATCGCTTCTTGTCTTGTTACATAAAGGGTGTAACGATTTTGCGTATCAACTTCCGCCAGCGCTTCGATCAGATTAGTGGCGTACGTCTCATTCCCACCCAACCCGGTTCCGATTGAGTGTGCGTCAAACCCGATATGCAACTTGAACTCGCCTCCCTGGTAAACGTTTTACTCAGCACTGCGCACTCCAACCTCGTCGAGGTGGCGCAGCAGATCAGCCGGATCATTGTAAACTCGGTAAGCGCCCGCGCGTTCCAACTCTTCGCGACCATAACCGCCGGCAAGTAGCCCCACGCCCAGGGCGCGCGCGCGTCGCGCAGCGAGTAGATCCCAGATGCTGTCGCCGACTACAACCGAATCACTAATCTGGACACCGAGTTTCTCAGCCGCGGCGAGGAAGAGATCCGGATCGGGTTTCGCATGTTGGACCATGTCGCGAGTGATGATTGGCACGTTACTGTTAATGCCCAACAGACGAAGTGACAGACTCGCGCTTTCGAGTCGGCCACTCGTGGCGATGGCCCACGGAACGTTCGACGCGGTGAGATACGACAACAATTCCGACGCGCCCGGGAGTGGTCTAACTTGCGAAGAATAACGTTTGAACGCCTCGCTGTGTACCTCGTGTATCCGCTCAGCTTCTTCCGCGGAAAGGCTACGTCCAGTCTCGCGCGCCAGAGCATTGACGAAGAGACCGCCGCTCATGCCGATCTGGCGATGAATACGCCACACGGCGAGATGAATCCCGCCGGCTTCGAGCGCCTCGCGCCACGCGAGTACGTGTTGATAAACGCTGTCGACGAGTGTTCCGTCGAGATCGAAAAGGAAGGCTGTTCGCTCTGCCATCTGGTGTCCCCTGTTCTCCGAATCGGATTTATAGTAAACACTATCCGACGTACCTCAAAAGAGAGGATTGGACCGCTGATGAAAAAGACGTTAGTCGCGACGGCTGTTTTGACACTTCTGATTGCGAGTTCGCTGCTGAATTTGCGGGCCGCGGCGCCGGCGGCGGTGCTGTTCGACGACTTCACTTACACTAGCAAGCAACAACTGAAGAAGAACGGCTGGATTATTCGCACTGAACCGGGCTGGCCCGGAGTTCCGGGCGCGATCTGGGCGGAAGATGGCGTCTCACTCTTAAAAGATCCCGATCAGCGCGACAACCGAATCCTGCGCATGACGTCGACCACAGACGGAACGAGAACCACACAGACGCAGGTTTGTCACCAGCGCAAGTATCTTGAAGGCACCTATGCTGCTCGCGTTCGTTTCACTGACAAAGCTGTTGTTGGACCAGGCGGCGATCAGATCGTGCAGAGTTTTTACACGATCGCTCCGCTAAAGGCGCCGATGGATCCTGATTATAGCGAGCTCGATTATGAGTATTTGCCAAACGGCGGTTGGGGCATCGATGGGCCAACGCTCTACGCAACGACGTGGGAAACGTTCAGCCCGGAACCGAACTGGAAGAAAGACAACGTCTTCCAAACTGCGAACGGCAGTCAGGCCGGCTGGCACACGCTGATTACGCAGGTGATAGACCAGAAGGTGCGTTACTTTGTTGATGGCAAATTATTCGTCGAGCACGGTGGGAACTATTATCCTGAAGACACGATGTCGATTAACTTCAATCTCTGGTTCATCCGCGACGGCATGGCGAAAGTTAACGAGCGGCGCCAGTATGAGGAAGATATTGATTGGGTCTACTTCCAGGCCAACACAGCCCTGACGCCGGAACAGGTCGAAGCAGCAGTCGCTGCCATGCGAAAAAGATCAGTCAAATTCCGAGATACAGTACCCTCGAAGAATTTGAAAAGCCCCTGCAACTTCTAAATTCATCTAACGGGAACAAGGCAGCTCAGCTAGAACAAGTCAGGAAGAGGGGCTTGCCCCCGCTGCTTAATGAATTAATCCAACA
>DATEWS010000416.1:0-4043 GCA_035257785.1 Pyrinomonadaceae bacterium | reverse complement strand
ACCTGCTCCTGCCAACTGTTCCTGCTCCGGTTGTCTTCCTCCTGCCAAGCGTTTCGGTAGACGGACTTTCCGCGTCACGAACAGGACCAGCCACAAGAGCCCGGCCGTTGCTGAGAGCACACCCGAAATTACAGTTAACGTCCGTGGTGTGATCGTGTGCAACGACCAACCCGCCACCGCGGTGGAGAAGGCCCAGATCAGCATTTCTCCAGCGCGATCGCTGGTCGACACTCGCCCGCGCAAGTTGTCAGGAACCAAACGCATCAGCAGCGTCTCCTGGACCGCAAACTCAGCGCCGAGGAGCACGCGTGAAATAGCGACCATCACACACGCGCCAACGAGCGTCGGCATCACGCCGGTCAATGCGTAGACAACTCCCTGTATGAACAAACTCCAGCCGATGAACGCGACCGTCCGTTTTCTCAACTCGAAAAACGCACCGACACGTCGCGCGATCATCATGCCGATGAACAGACCCAAGCCACCCGCGAAGTAAAAAGCAGCGACGGCAGAGTCCGCACTGATGCCATGCTCGCCCGCGAAGACGAGTGCACCAAGGCGATCGGCGATCAGGTTCATCGCGCCGCCGCCGGTGGCCCATAAAAGGTTTACACCGAGAATCGCAGCCACAGGGGCGTGCGTCACGATGTAGGACCAACCCTCACGCATGTCGGACCAGTAACCTCGATACAGGCTGCGAGGCTGATCAGCGACAGTCTCGGTTGCTTTGCTGCGCGTATCTTCCTCCGGCACCAGCCAAACGGAGTAGGCGGAAGCGACAAACGAGAGCGCGTTGATGATAAATGCAGCCTGGTAACCAACGTGCGCCGCGGTCCAGCCACCCAGTGCGGCTCCGACCGACATCAGCAGGAAGCGCGATGAAAACATCAGCGCATTTCCTGCGAGCAGGTCGCGCTCGCCGGTGATGTTTGGCACTGCAGCGTTCTTGGCCGCTTCGAAAAACGTACCGAAGAACGAGAGTGCAGCAGTACACAGGTAAGCAAGCCACAGATCTTCGGGTCGGTGGACCAGTAAGAAACCGAGTGCGACGACAACGCGCAGCAGATCGGTGACGATCATCACAGTGCGTCGCGACCAGCGGTCGACGAACGCGCCGGCGAGTGGGGCAAACACCGTGAACGGCGCCAGTCGTGACAGCAGGATGATGGTAGTTACTTCAGGAGCCGCGTGAGACACAACACGGACCAATCCCAACGCGGCAATGAAGTTAAACCAATTGCCGAGCTCCGAGATGACCTGCCCGCACCACAATCGCCGGAACGAGCGATTGCGTCGCAGGAGCTGTGTGTAAGTTAGCGAGTCCATTGTGTTAACAATACTTCCTCTGCGGCCCTCTGCGTGTCTCTGCGTTCTCTGCGTTTAACGGCGCTTCAAAACGCAGAGAACACAGAGGGCCGCAGAGGATCGCAGAGAAGAAGTTTTCAATAAAAAAGCCGCCCAAGTCTGGCGGCTCGCGATCTGCTACGTTCTCCTTCGAACGTCACCCTCCTACAAATCGCGGCGGCCGCTTTTCAAGAAATGCCGAAACGCCTTCTACAAAATCCTGTGTCTTACCTGATTCAATTTGTGTCTTACGCTCCAGATCCAAATGACTTCTCAAATCGTTTGCGGCGCTGGCATCGAGTAACTTCTTAATCGCAGCGAGCGCCGCGGTCGGAGCCTGGGCCAGCTTGTCTGCCATTGCCATCGCCCGGCTCATTAGTTCCTGATCTGGCGTCACTGAATTAATCATTCCCATCTCCGCGGCCGCCTGAGCACTAACGAGATCACCGGTGAACAACAGCTCAGTGGCCCTTTTCCATCCTACGAGACGAGGCAGTATAAAAGTTCCGCCGCAATCAGGCGTCAGACCGATTTTGATAAATGCCTGATTAAACTTCGCGCTTGCAGCCGCGATCACGAGGTCGCAAGCTAACGCCAGGTTGCAGCCACCGCCTGACGCCACTCCATTCACCGCCGCAATAAACGGCACCGGCGTTTCCCGAATCAACATGATCGCTTCGTTGATAATTCTCAAAGGCTCGTCGAAGAACGCTTCCGCTCGTCCGTCTTTCTTCGCGATTTCCTGCATCTCGCGCAAGTCACCGCCGGCGCTGAACGCTCGACCCGCGCCAGTGATGACGATCACTCTTGCGCCACTCTCCATCGCTTCAGCAACAGCCGCTTTGAACTCGCTTGCTACGTGTACAGTGAGCGCGTTCAAGCGGTCTGGCCTATTTAAAGTTACCAGGCCGACGGAATCACGCATCTCGAGTTGTAACGTTTCGTAGCTCATTTTAAGCGTTCTTTACCATTAATCGCGTAAAAAGATACCGCGTCAGGTACTTCGCCCGGTTGTTTTTTCGTTTATGCCCGAAGCTAGCTCTTCGCAAACGCCAGGCCCGATTGCTCAGGTCCTTTGCTGCGCGCGACTCGCGCTAAAACAATCGCTGCATAAAACCGGCCTACCCGTTGATGGCTTGAACGGTACTGAATCGCTCTTGCCACACTGATCACAGGTGATCTCAAATCTTTGCCGCTCACCTCCTTGTCCTTTTGAACCGCCACCACCGAAGTTTGCGCGCCGTGCGTCGCGGCATGGCTTGCATCGCTTCGGGTGAGTTAAGTTTCGTTCCCTGTAATACTCCTGTTCTCTTTCCGTAAACATGAACGGAGTGCTGCACTCCGAACACGTGATCTCAAGGTCTGGCATCGCGGTTTCTCCACGAGAAGTGAAAAAGAGGACTCTCACTCTCTTGCTCTTCGGAGCGCTGGCGTTGCGTTTCTTTCAACCACGAACATGTGGGGCGAAAGCGCTGTTTTCTCAAACGCACGCCGAAAAGCTGGCGTCCCGACGGTTTATTGGACCTGAGTGTACTCCAGCAATGCACTGTATTCAAATTTTTTCTGAAATTTAGAACCCTGAAGTGTGGCGGAAGATCTTCACCAATCGGCCTCCGATGTGGCACTGGAGCAACAGGCAGCCACTGAAAACCTGGAATTTTATTCGGCATATCTGTTGCTCGACAGTGTCCGAAACATGAATCGAAGACTGAGTTAAGGGCCCGACATTTGATCAAACAGACCACGTTGGCAAATTCCGTCGAAACCGACGGTATCGGACTACACACTGCGGTTCCGGTTCATGTACGCCTCGTTCCCGCACCTCCTGACACTGGATACGTCTTTCGTCGCACCGACCTCGGCGGCTTTGAAATCCCTGCGAATGTCGAGTCTGTCGCGCACTGTGGTTATGCGACCACGCTGATGCGTACTGGTGTGATGCTCTCGACCGTCGAGCATCTTTTGGCGGCACTGCGCGGGCTCAACGTCGACAACGTCTTCATCGAGGTCGACAATCTCGAGATTCCGATCATGGATGGTTCTGCGGAGAGTTTCGCGGAGATCATCGAGCGTGCCGGAATTGTCGAACAGCCACTCGCGCGGCGCGCCCTCCTCGTGCGCGAGAAGGTTTCGTACGAACAAGGCAATCGTCGCATCAGTATCGAACCGGCTGACACTTATCAGATCGACTGTCTGATCGATTTCACACATCCGATGATCGGCGTGCAGAGTTTGTTTGTGGAGCTTAGCAATGGAGCTTTTGGTCGTGACATCGCGGCCGCGAGGACGTTTGGGTTTACGAATGAGATCGAGGCATTGAGAAAGGCGAACCTGATTCGCGGCGGTTCACTCGACAATGCGATCGTCCTGACGCCGGAAGGAATGTTGAATGAGACGGGTTTACGATTTCGAGATGAGTTCGTGCGTCACAAAATTCTCGACATCATCGGCGACCTCGCACTGCTGGGAATGCCGATTCTCGGAAAAGTCGTCGCAGAACGCAGCGGGCACATCATGCACGCGGGATTAATGTCGAAACTGTTGCGCGTCAGATCAGCCTGGGACATCGTCGATATGTAAATAAATTTAGCCGCAGATGACACTGATAGAGATCCGGATTTTTTCCGTGTCATCTGCGGCCAACTTATAACCCACTCCTCACAATATCGTGAACCCTGATCAACCCTACACACACTTCG
>DATEWS010000415.1:0-2001 GCA_035257785.1 Pyrinomonadaceae bacterium | reverse complement strand
TTCGCCAGACTTGAAGCTGCTCGTCAGCTGATGTGCCGCGCTCGAGAATTGTGTAGATGTGGCCAATCTCTTCGCGCGAGCCAAGATCGTCGACGACATCGTCGACGAACTCCAGAAGTTCACGAATGAGATCACGCACGGGCACTTCCCTGCTCTTACCAAAGTCGATCATCTTGCCGTCAAGCCCATAACGCACCGCGCGCCATTTATTTTCCTCGATCAGCATTTTGTGATGCAGCCGGAACGTTAGATTTTGATCGAGAAGTTTATTTACCGTTACAACCAGGGCCTGGAAAAGGGCGGCAATGGCAATTGTGTCATCAACGCGGGTGGGAATATCGCAGATGCGAAACTCGAGTGTCGGGAAGAATGGGTGCGGGCGCACGTCCCAATAGATCTTCTTGCCATCATCGATGCAACCTGTTTCGACGAGAAGTCTGACATAGCGTTGAAACGAGCTGTCCGACTCGCCAGAAAGGCGATGAAGTCGAGAGCGCAAGCACATGCGGAAGCATGTAGCGCACCGCGTTCATAATATGGATTGCGCGATCAGGATCCGCAACGCCAACATGTACGTGGAGTCCGAAAGTGAGTAACGAGCGGGCGATCATCTGGTTCTCTTCCACGATCAGTTCATATCTGGCATTTTCGAAAATCTTCTGATCCTGCCAATGCGAGAACGGATGAGTGCCGGCAGCGACAATCTCCAGTCCCTTCCTGCGCACCAGACCAGAAACGATACCGCGCAGGTTTGTGATATCGGATCGAGCTTCTTTTATGTCTTTGCAGATTCCGGTGCCCACTTCGATCATCGACTGGATCATTTCGGGTTTGACCTGCTCACCGAGCAGCATCTTGCCCTCTTCCAGGATTTCAGAGACATGAGAACGCAGTTCGCGGGTATGCGGATCAACAATCTGAAACTCTTCTTCAATACCGAGTGTGAATTGCTTGAACATGCTTCAGGGGACTTCTTTCTCAGTGAGCGATTCCAGCCATACTCCTTACCGAGTTTCTCCAAATGGTTCGGAGTTGACGGTCGACTGTTTTTTCATGGGTGGATTACTGGAGTGCGTTAGTCGTGCCTCGCTTGCGACCACTTTTTGAACATCGCCTGATGAGACCTCCGGGCGAAGGAGCGCTGAACGGATGGTGTTCCCCCGCTATCTTTGACAGAACCATTCATCGGTGTTCTGTCATCGGGCTGACCCTCTGAAAGCCATGGGTTTAGCAGCGCCCAGCGTATCGGATCAAACTTCGCCTGTGTCCTTAATTTGGTTTCGCCCTTTGCGTTTTGCATGACATGCGTGTCGCTCATACAAGCTCCTTGTCATTGTCAGGTCAAACAGGTGAAGACGTCTGTGCGCTAGACCGCTTATGAACAGAAGTTATTTGTAGCCATCACAACCAATACAGAATGAAAGGGACTGTATGTGGTCTAACGCACGGACGGCTGTGTTTCCTTAGTCCATCCTGATACTCGGTAGGATTAATTTCGAATGAGGTGAGAACGATTATGTTGTGGGCAATTCTTATAGTGTTGTTACTGCTCTGGTTAGTCGGATTTTATGGTGGCTTTGTCACCACCAGCCTGATTCATCTCTTGCTGGTAGCAGCGGCGATAGTTCTTGCACTTAATCTCTTTAAGCACCGAAACCCGGCGTAAGCCAGGTTCAGGAGTAGAAACAAAGATAATGGCAAAGCAAATAACCATGGGCGAACAATCCCGCGCTGCAATTTTGCGCGGTGTGAATAAACTCGCCGACACAGTAAAGATCACACTCGGTCCAACAGGGCGCAACGTCCTACTGGACAAAAAATATGGCAGCCCGACCATCACTAAAGACGGCGTGACTGTGGCGAAGGAGATCGATCTCAAAGATGCGATGGAGAATATGGGCGCGCAGATGGTGCGCGAAGTGGCCTCGAAGACCAGCGATGTTGCCGGCGACGGCACGACCACTGCAACCGTGTTGGCCCAGGCCATTTTTCGCGAGGGCG
>DATEWS010000414.1:0-4193 GCA_035257785.1 Pyrinomonadaceae bacterium | reverse complement strand
TGAATACGGATCAGATTCGCTTCCATCTGCGTTAATCCACGGCGTTAAGACAATCATGGTGGACCAGGCGGATTATCCATTTGCGGATATGGAGCTGGCGCGCAGGTTGGAGCGTGCTGAAGCGAGTAGCAATGTGAATTTCGTCGACGCGAGGGCGCGTGCGTTTCCTGATCGCGGTGCGAAGTGGATTGAGGTTGCCGGTGCGTATGCAATGTTTGATGGTGTTGGATCGCCGGTGACGCAGACGTTCGGGCTCGGAGTCTTTGAACCAACCACGGTCGATCATCTCGATACCATAGAACACTTTTTTCGATCGCGCGGCGCGGACACGTTTCACGAAGTTTGTCCACTCGCTGATTCGTCGTTGTTCACGTTGTTGACTGAGCGGCGATACCGGCCAGTCGAGCTCTCGAATGTGTTGTATCGTCCGATCAATGTCGATCTGCGACTCGACGCGCCAGAGATCAGCGTGCGATTGATCGAGAAGAACGAAGTTGACGTTTGGGGAGAGACTGCCTCGGAGGGCTGGAGCGAGTTCACGGAAGTGGCCGATCTCATGCGCGAGATCAACCAGGTGATGGCGCAATCGGAAGCACTGTTATTTTTAGCGGAGTTGGAAAAGAAACCGATTGCAGCCGGAGCGTTGACGATCGCTGGTGACGTTGCACTACTCGCAGGAGCGTGTACGATTCCGGCTGCACGACGACGGGGCGCTCAGCTTGCTTTACTCGAACAACGACTGCGTTACGCCGCGACGCAGGGCTGCACGATCTGCATGATGGTCGCGCTACCTGGCAGCGGCTCGCAAAGAAATGCGGAGCGACACGGGTTCAGGATTGCATATACGCGAACGAAGTGGGGATTAGACCATGCAGGACTTTGAAAAGCTCGGCGTCTTTTATCTCGGTCGTCAGAAAACAAGCGACGACCTGTTGCTCTACGACTCGAAAGATCTCGTCACTCATGCTGTCTGCGTCGGCATGACGGGCAGTGGCAAAACCGGTCTCTGCATCGCGCTGCTTGAAGAAGCTGCGATCGATAACATCCCCGCGATCATCATCGATCCGAAGGGCGATCTGTCTAACCTGTTGTTGACGTTTCCTAACCTCGCGCCGGAAGAGTTCGCGCCCTGGGTGACTGAAGGCGATCCGGCGCAAGTCGCAAAACAATGGCAGGAAGGTCTCGCGAAGTGGGGTCAGGATGGCGCGCGCATCAAACGCCTGCGCGACGCTGCCGACTTCCGCATCTACACGCCGGGCAGCAACGCCGGTTTGCCGGTGTCGATTCTGAAATCCTTTGTCGCGCCGCCTGAATCGATCAGGCAGGATAACGAATCACTCGCCGAACGCATTAATACGACGGTCACGAGCCTGCTTGGTCTTGTCGGCGTCGACGCCGATCCGGTGCGCAGTCGCGAACACATTCTCCTCTCGAACATTCTTCAGCAGGAGTGGTCCAACGGGCGCGATCTCGACATCGCAACGCTGATTCAGAAAGTTCAGTCGCCGCCGCTGACGAAGATCGGGGTGATGGATCTTGATTCGTTCTTTCCTGCTGACGATCGTTTTCAGCTCGCGATGGCGATCAACAACCTGGTTGCGTCGCCGAGTTTCGCAAGCTGGATGGAAGGCGAGCCGCTCGACGTGCAGCAATTTCTCTACACCGAGACGGGAAGTCCGCGTCTCTCGATCTTTTCGATCGCGCATCTCGCGGACGCGGAGCGCATGTTCTTCGTGTCGCTGCTGTTGAACCAGGTGCTGGGTTGGATGAGGAGCCAGTCAGGCACGACTAGCCTGCGCGCGATTCTCTATATGGACGAGATCTTTGGCTACTTCCCGCCCGTCGCGAATCCACCGTCGAAGATGCCGCTGCTCACACTGTTGAAACAAGCGCGCGCTTTTGGTCTCGGCGTCGTGCTGGCAACACAAAATCCGGTCGACCTCGATTACAAAGGTCTTGCGAATGCAGGGACGTGGTTTATCGGTCGACTGCAAACGGAGCGCGACAAGGCGCGCATGTTGGAAGGACTCGAAGGCATCGCGACGAGCACGGGACAGAAGTTTGACAAACAGCAGATGGAGCAACTGCTCGCGGGTCTCGACAAACGGATCTTTCTCATGAACAACGTTCACGAGGATGCGCCGGAGTTGTTTGAGTCGCGTTGGGCCATGTCGTACTTGCGTGGTCCACTGACGCGTGCGCAGATCAAGTTGTTGATGGATCCACTGAAAGGAACTCCCACCGCTGCTCCTGCTCCTGCTCCTGCCCCTTCTCCTGTTTCTCCTGCTCCTGCACCTGCCGCTGCTCCTAAATCTGCAAAGCCGGTGCTAGCGCCGGAGATCACGCAGTACTACCTTCCGGTTCGCTCAACCGGTGGTGGAACGTTAACTTATCGCCCCATGGTATTAGGCGCGGCCGAGATTCATTACAGCAGTTCGAAAACAATTGACGTGACGCAGCAGTTGACATTGTTGGCTGGGATCGACGATGGACCAGTCAGTCTTGACTGGAGTCAGGCAACAACATTGGACGTCCCTGTTGGAGATCTCGAATCAGATCCGCAACCGAATGCTCAGTTCGGTGAAGTGCCCGGCGTGGCGACGAAAGTTAAGAGCTACGCCGCATGGCAGAAGGATCTCGCCGGTTGGGTTTATCGAAATCAACGACTCGAATTGCTTGAGAGTCCAACGCTGAGCGTCGTCTCGAATCCGGGCGAAAGCGAACGCGATTTTCGTGTGCGGATGCAACAGATCGCTCGCGAGGGACGCGATGATGCAGTTGAGAAGTTGCGACGCAAGTACGCGCCGAAGTTCGCACAACTCGAGGAGCGAAAGCGTCGTGCGGAGCAGGCAGTCGCGCGTGAAGCCGAGCAGGCGCAGGGACAAAAAGTGCAGACTGCTATCTCGTTTGGCGCGACGTTGCTCTCGTCGTTCTTGGGTCGAAAACGGACCAGCCTTACGACGCTTGGCAGAGCAACTACGGCCGCGCGCGGCGTGAGTCGTTCGATGAAAGAATCGCAGGACGTGGGTCGCGCGGAGGATAACGTCGCGGCAGTTACGCAAACGATCGCGGATCTCGAGGCGGAGTTTCAGGCGGAAACTAAGGCGCTGGAAAGCTCGTTCGATCCGCAAACCGAACCGCTCGAGAAAGTTAGTCTGAAACCGACGAAAGCGAACATCTCGGTGAAACTCCTGACCCTCGCCTGGGCGCCGTACTGGGATGAGAAACCCGCGTGGGAATGAGCCGCGGATGAACACAAATTAACGCGGAGAAGACCCGTGTTCATCCGCGAAAATCCGCGGCCAAATAAACTATGAAAATACCACTCAAATACGGACTGCTCGCTACACTTGGAGTCGCAGCGTGGGTGCTTACTACTCACTCACTAGTCTCCGATCCGAAATCGGCCGTGCACATTCTCGGCGCGCCGATCTTTTTCAACGTCTTCCACTTCGGCGTCATTTATCTCGGCTTGAAAGCGCTCGAACGTGAGAAAGGCGACAGGCCAACATTTAAAGAAGGTTTGAAAACGGGTGTTCTGATCTCTTTGGTATACGCGTTGACCGTTTCTCTATTCTTTGTCGGCGTCATCGCAGTCGTTGGCACGAAGTGGCTCGCGAGCGAGCCCATGGCTGGTGAGGCTCCAATGTCGCGCGTGATGATCGGCGCGTTCCTCGGCTTATTCAGCGGCGCCCTCATGTTTGGCTTGATCTACTCGACGGTGATTTCGTTCTTTCTCGCAAAACGGGCCACGGATTCACGCTGATTTTCGCGGATTAAGGCACGAGCACGACCTTGCCGATATTCTTTCGCTCTTCGAGGTAGCGATGTGCTTTGCCAACGTCGTCAAACGAGAACGCCTGATCGACGTGCGGATTAATCCATTCTTCTTCCACTCCGCGCAGAATGTCGCGCATCCAAACCGCGACCTTCTCCGGCTCGTGCCACATGTGGCCCAGGTTTAACCCAAACACACCGCGATTCTTGTTAAGCAACGGAAACGGATGAAACCACGGCGTCTGGATCGCCGCCTTCAACATCTTGAGCTTGCCCGAAAGGCCATTCGCCGACGCAGTCGAAACACCAAACATTCCGAGCCGCCCGGTATGTCGCAGCGCTGCGTAACTCTTCTTCCAATGGGCGCCGCCGATCGGATCGATAACGAGATCGACACCGCGACCGTTAGTCAGTTT
>DATEWS010000413.1:0-4920 GCA_035257785.1 Pyrinomonadaceae bacterium | reverse complement strand
TCTAATAATCGCCATCTCAACTTTTGTCTGTATCTCACTCGGCATGCTGGGTGTGTATTGGATGATCTACCGGCCGCATAGTGCAGCGACTGAAAGACTGCGTCGCCTTGGCGGTTCGAATGAGGGCAGCATCACCCAAAGCGCGCAGTCAGTTGTGATATCCGAGGATCGTCCGGCCGCCGAATTGGCCCAACGTCTCGCGCAGCCATTGAACAAGTTGCTGCCTCCATCAGCGACCGAAGCGAAGAAGCTGCAAAAGAAATTGATGCATGCGGGTTTTCGTTCGGCTGAAGCCCCGATCATCTATCGCGGGATACAACTGGCGTCGATGGCAGGCTTTCCGCTGCTAGTTGCAGGCGTCTGTGCTTTGACTGGCCGCGCGCTGAACGATGCCGTGATCTATATCATCATCGCATTCGTTGTCGGTTTCTTCCTGCCGCGTTTCTTCCTGAATCGCATGATTCAAAAACGTCAGCGTCTCATTCGTTGGGGACTGGCGGACGCGCTTGACTTGATGGTGGTTTCAGTTGAAGCAGGTTTGGGTTTGAACGCAGCGATGGTGAAAGTCGCCAGTGAATTGAGGGACGTACACACACCAGTCGCAGTTGAGTTTGAGCTCGCCAATCTCGAAATCCGTGTGGGACGCGAACGCGACGAAGCGTTGCGCAACCTGGCCGAGCGAACCGGCGTTGACGATCTGCGCAGCCTCGTCGCGATGCTAATCCAGACCGACAAGTTTGGTACTTCGATAGCGAAGGGCCTGCGCGTGTTTTCAGATTCACTGCGCACGAAGCGACGCCAGCGTGCCGAGCAGGCGGCGCAGAAAGCCGCGGTCAAGTTGTTATTCCCGTTGGCCTGTTTTCTGTTTCCCACACTTTTTATAGCAATCCTTGGCCCTGCTTTCCTTAACCTCATTGACGTTATGGGAGATATGTAGAGGAGTGGACCAATGAACAAACGTAGAGTCATTGCGATTCTGATAGCTTTTATATTGACCGTCGCTGCGACCGCCATGTGGAGTGCTTCCACGATTTCACGCGAGGGAGATCCCGACGCGATCGTGCTGGAAGATTCAGGTGTGGAAGCCGGCAACGTTGAGCAGCCGAAGAAAAAGGGAAACAAGGTCGTCAAGGTGCTGACAGCGCCATTTAAAGCTTTCGGCAAATTGTTTGGTGGCGGTGACGACACCAACAAGATCTCGCGCATGACTGAGAAAGACGCCGAGCGTTTTGAGAGTGTCGGTGTCACGAAGATTGAAGATGCGAATAATCCCGCAGTGAAGAGAGACACGTCGTCCGGTTCAGCGCGTGAGCATTTGGAAATGGGACGTCAGTTTCTGCTGAACGGCAATTACGGCGAAGCTGTTTCGGAGTTAAGTCTTGCTGTTTCACTCGATCCGAAGTTGAGCGAAGCTCACAATCTTTTAGGTGTGGCGTACGACAAAAGAGGCTTTGCCGAACGTGCTAAAGATTCATTCGAGCGCGCCGTGAAGATCGATGAAGACGCCGATACGCTCAACAACCTCGGTTTCTCTTTCTATCAGAGTGGTAACTATCGCGCTGCTGTCGATCGTTTGAAGCGCGCAGCCAAACTCGCGCCGACCGACGAACGCATTCTGAACAATCTCGGCCTCGCTTATTGCCGTCTCGGCAAGATCGACGAAGCTTACAAAGCGTTCGCGCGCGCTACTGGTCCACTGACCGGCAATTTAAATACCGCGAAGATGCTCGAGCGGTTTGGTCGTGAAGACGACGCTATTCGTTACTACGAAGCGGCGCGCCAGATCGATCCTGTCAACACGATGGCTCTCCGTCGCCTGGCTGATCTCTACCAGCGCGTCGGTCGCGCGAGCGAGTCGGATGCTGCTCGCACAGCATTAACGCTTGCTTCCAACTCCGGTAAATAGGTCCTATCTGACCTAGGACCTGTATTGCCCTATTAAAGGAAAAACAATGTCGCACACCGCAATACTGACACGCGCGGAAATCGAAAGCATGGGCCCGCCACTACCCGAAGAGACCCGTGACACCGGCATTTCGGAAGGTTTTCTTTGCGACCTCGCATTGAAACACGTTGCCATGCTGCCGGAACCGACGACCACCGCCGTCTCCGAACGCATCAACTTGCCGCGTACGCTTACTGAAGACTTGCTTCAGAAGCTCTATCGCGAAAAGTTGATCGAAGTGAAGATGCAGTCGGCAATTGGGTCAACGCGCTATGCGATGTTGGACCACGGTTGGGATCGTCTCGCACGCTTGTTGTCAGTTTGCGGTTACGTTGGACCAGCGCCGGTTTCACTGCGCGATTACTCGCACATGATGAAGCTCCAGTCGATTCCGTCGAATACGGCGGACATGGACACGGTGCGCCAGGCGTTTCACGATCTGGTATTGCCGGAGTCGTTGCTACAGACGCTGGGCTGCGTCATCAACTCGCGTCGCTCGTTGTTTCTAACGGGACTGCCGGGCACAGGCAAAACGGCTGTCGCCGAACGTATCAACGGCGCGCTCGCCGGCGGGATCTGGATTCCGTATGCAGTCGAGATCGATGGACAGATCATTCGCGTATTCGACTCCCACTGCCACGAAGTAATGCCGGCGGATGAAACTCCGATCGATTTCGATCGTCGCTGGGTTTTGATTCAACGTCCGCTCGTTGTTGTCGGTGGTGAGTTGACACTCGAGAATGCCGATTTGACGTGGAGTGAATCTGCCAAGTTTTACGAAGCCCCCTTCCAGATGAAGTCAAACGGCGGCACGCTCGTGATCGACGACTTCGGACGCCAGCGAGTCGCGCCACAGGATCTATTAAATCGCTGGATCGTGCCGTTGGAACGACGCGTCGATTACCTCGCGCTGCACACCGGAAAGAAGATCGAAGTTCCGTTTGAGCAGCTCGTCGTCTTCTCGACAAACCTCGACGAAAAAGATCTCGCAGACCAGGCATTCCTGAGACGCATGGGTTATCGCGCGCGTGTTGAGCCGCCAACGCCCGCGGCTTATACGTCGATCTTCAAGTACCAGGCTGGAAAGCGTGGCATCGCTATCGATCAGCCGGTGTTGGACCATATCCTCGCGAAGTATCGTGCGGAGCGCCGGCAGATGAAGGGCTGCGAACCGCGCGACATATTAGATCGCGCCACGGATATTTGTTTGTTCGAGAATCAGAGTCTGAAGTTGACGCCGAAGATCGTCGACGTTGCCTGGCGCAACTACTTCGGTACGTCGCACTCATTCAATACCTCGGACGATCCTTTAGAACTATGAGATCCGCAAAAATCCGCGTTTATCTGTGTTCTCTATTCGTGATACTCGTGTGTGCGAGTTGCGCGTTTTCACAGACGACGCAAACCAGATTGAAGCTTGCCGACGGCTCTTACATGACGGTCGACGATGCATGGGAGTCGCCGCAGGGAGTCTGGTATCGCCTGGGTGGAATCAGCCACCTGCTCGCGAAAGAAAAAGTAAAGAAGATCGAACGCACGACACCGGCAGATGCTGAGCCAGTCAAAAGCACCAACGACGACGATCATTTCGAAGTCGCGGAAGCCGTCGCAGAGAACAAACCAACTAGCGGCACTTACGACAAACCTTCGTGGATTTATCTCAAAGGCGGCGCTCGCGTCGAAGCCGATAGCGCGTCGCAATCGCCGGCAGGTGTTTGGTACAAGCGTGGTTCGATGTCGATATTCCTCGACGCTACGCGCGTCGATCGCATTGAAGTGGAAGACGCTCAGATGGTCGCGCAGACAGGAAAGAAGGCGAGTGGCTGGAGCACCGGCAGAGCTGGTCTCGACAGTCTGATTCGTCAGAATGGTTACAAGTACAACGTCGATCCATATCTGATCTTTTTGGTAATGGAGCAGGAGTCGCACTTCAACACGCACGCTGTTTCGCCAAAGGGCGCGCGTGGTTTGTTGCAATTGATGCCGGGAACTGCGGCACGATTTGGCGTGCGACGCCCGCATGACGCGGCGCAGAATATTTCCGGAGGAACGAGATACCTGCGAGAGTTGTTGAATCGTTTCAACAACCGCGTGGATCTCGTGTTGGCTAGTTACAACGCGGGGGAAGGGGCCGTGGCGAAGTTTGGCAACAAGGTGCCGCCGTATCGAGAGACACGCAATTACGTAAAGAAGATCAGCTATCGGTACAAGCGTACGACCGCGCGCACCAGGAAACCGGTATGAAACGAATACTGACTGCGATCTGCTTGTGTCTTTCGTTGTTCGTGATCGGCGCTAACGCTCAGCGGCCTGATGGTCCACTGACGAATGCTTCGATCATCAAGCTCGTCAAGGCCGGTTTCAAAGAGAAGACTGTTATCGCCATCATCGGCAGCCAGCCCAATGATTTCAAACTCGACACGGAACAACTGATCAACCTGAAGCGGAATGGTGTGAATGAGGACATCATTCTCGCGATGCTTTCAGCTCAGCTCGGAACAGTCGTCGTGAATGAAGATGAGTGGTCCAACGATCAGTTCTTCAAAGAGATGAAGAAATCGAACGAGGGAGAGGCGCAGGGTTCGGGCACGAGCATCTTTGGATCGGGATCGAGTTCGCGGTCATCAAGTCGAAGTCGAGGCGGTCTTGGTGGAAATGAGAATGAAGGTAATTTGAGCGGGTCCGCAACGGTGCGCATCATCAAACCTCCCGTGGAAGGCGGCGAGAACGCGACACCGAAGTTAGAGAAAACGCCGACGTTGACGAATGAAGGTGTGATTCGTTTGGTGGAGGCGGGTTTTTCAGAGGGCACGATCATCAAGCGCATCGAGGAGTCGCCCGTTGACTTCGACCTCACGCCCGCGAAGGTTGTAGAGCTTCAGAAGCGCAGAGTTACCGAGGCGATCATTGCAGCGATGAACGCCGCGATGGGCACCAAATAGTTTTCTCACGCAGCGGCGCAGCGGCGCAACGAA
>DATEWS010000412.1:0-2662 GCA_035257785.1 Pyrinomonadaceae bacterium | reverse complement strand
TTCGTCGTTAGGCGGGGTGGTCTCTTTTTATACCGTCTGGCAATACCCGGACGTATTTGGCAGCGCCGCCTGCATGTCGAGCACCTTCTCCTATAAGGACAACTTGCTCGACCGAGTGCTGAGCGAACCGAAGCGGCAAGTCGGATTCTATCTCGATAGCGGTTGGCCGGGCGATAATTACGAAGTTACCATCGCGATGGCGCTGGCTTTGGTGAGCAGGGGCTGGCGTTATGGGCGCGACCTTCTTTACTTGTGTTTTCCACATGCCGCGCATGATGAGAAAGCCTGGGGGATGCGGCTGCACTTGCCGATGCAGTTGTTCACCGGCATGGTCGCGCGCGCCTCGCGTAGCGGTGATCCGCTGCTGCAAAATCCGCCCGAATAGCCGATGCGCCGGCAGCGACGACTATGCCGGCTATATGCTCGCCAGGCATATCAAACCAAAAAAGATAGTCTTTCACAGCCGGCTACTGCCGCACGAAACTTGCCGTATGAACCGGGTGCAACATCTCAAAACCAAGAAAGGATTCCTCGTCTTTTCAGACAGCGGTTTCATGACGTATCAACCTCAAACGTAATCAACGGGAGTAACCACCTATGCCATTCGATAAATTTGTAGATATGGAAACTCTGAGTGAAGAGCGGCGGAGAGCCGTCCAGGAATCGTTGCAAAGCATGAGCGTCGCTGAGCTGCGCGAGGTTGTTAAAGAGCTCTCTGACTTTGAAGGCGATCCATGGCAGGAGAATTTCGTCAGCGTGATCGAGGCGCATCCAGAGGCAAGCTTTTATCGTGCAGTCACGCAGGAAGGGGCAATCATACTCTACTGTCCTGGTGAAGATACGGGTGTCTGGTTCCTGCCCGGCAGCGGGATGGGTCCACTGCCAGAGCAGGCGAAACGCCATATGAAAGAAGCCATCGCAGCGCCTACTTCTGGGAGAAAACACGTACGACCTTAGTTCGATATGCACGAAGCGAGGAGGGGTTGAATAAAATGAATGTCCTGACCAAAACACTGCGCATCGCTGCTGCCCTGCTGCTTGGAATTACCAGCGGTTGTTCCCGCAAGGCCGAGCAAGTCGCCCCACCCACGCCCGAAGTCCTAGTCACAACGGTCATGCCGAAGGATGTCCCCGTTTTGAAAGAAGCCGTCGCGACAGTGGAGGGTTTCATTACGGCTAATATTAACGCGCAGGTGCAAGGGTACATTATCTCGCGCGACTACAAGGAAGGCAGCCTAGTTAAGAAAGGCGATCTTCTCTTTCAAATTGATCCCCGCCCCTTCGAAGCAACCCTGGATCAGGCGAAGGGAAACATGGCTGTCGCGCAATCGAACCAGACTAAGGCCGACGCCGATGTGAAGCGCGCGATAAAGTTGTTCCAGGAGAAAGTCATCAGCGATCAGGAACGCGATACCTACATCAATTCTGCCTCATCAACGAAGGCGAACGTGCAAGCCGCGGAAGCCGCGGTCAGACAAGCCGAGGTGAACCTTGGTTATACAAAGATCATCGCGCCGATCGATGGCATTGTGGGAATAGCTACCGCCCACGTAGGTGACCTCGTAGGACCCGGGACTGGACCACTAACAACCATTTCCCAAGTCGATCCGATCAAGACGGCTGTGAACGTTGGCGAGCAGTCGTTCACGGAATTCATCACTGATCATCCCGATCCAGATGAACGGGAACGTTACCTGCAAGGACTCGAATTCGACTTACGTCTCGCGGATGGAAACCCTTATCCGCACAAAGGAAAATTTTATGCAGAGGATCGGAACCTCGACACAAAGACCGGCTCCATTCGTATGGAGTTTACCTTTCCCAATCCGGGAAACCGTTTACGGCCGGGCCAGTTTGGGAAGGTGGTGGCGGTGATCAAAGTTGCAAAAGGCGCTCTGGTGATTCCGGAACAAGCAGTGACTGAACTTCAGGGCAACCGGCTAGTCGCGGTGGTAGATAGCGAGAACAAAATAGCTATGCGCCCGGTGAAACTGGGTGAGCGCTCCGGCGGGATGTGGCAGGTAATCGACGGTGTGAAACAGGGCGAGAAAGTCGTTGTGCAGGGACTAATGAAGGTGCCTCCTGGTAGCACTGTTACAGTCAAAGAGTGGACCCCACCGGCAGAAAAAGTAGGCTCCACAGACTCTCCTCCAGCCAAGGACCCTTAACGTATGTCCGAATTCTTCGTCAGGCGGCCGATTGTCGCGATTGTCATCGCAATCTTGATGGTGATTGTCGGCGCGATTTGCCTCCTGGGGCTACCGATCGCGCAGTATCCGAACATCGCCCCGCCGGAGATTCAAATCCTGACTCACTACACCGGTGCGGACGCGTTGACGATTGAGCAATCGGTCGCCGCACCAATCGAGCAGAGGATGAGTGGCGTCGATAACATGAACTACATGTATTCGATCAATGCCAACAATGGCGACATGCGGATGATCGTGAATTTTGATGTCGCGACCGAACCGAACATCGATCAGATCTTGACTCAATTGCGCGTGAACCAAGCGCAATCGCAGTTGCCACAGGACGTCAACAACTTCGGCGTGACCACCTCGAAGTCGGCCGCTTCGCCGTTGATGGTCCTTGGACTTACTTCACCGAACAAAACCTACGACAACGTGTTTCTGGCTAATTTCGCCTACATCAATCTCGTCGA
>DATEWS010000411.1:0-7590 GCA_035257785.1 Pyrinomonadaceae bacterium | reverse complement strand
CGTCATCGCCACCCTCGCAGGTGCACTCGCCACCGGCGCAACAATGCTCGAAGCGGCGACGCTGGCCAATCACGCCGCCGGGATCGTAGTCGGCAAAGTTGGTACTGCGACCGCGAGTGCGGAAGAACTATTACAGACTTTTGCCGCGAATGAACGCGAATAAACGCGGATCAGAACATCCTTAGCAATTATCCGTTCATTCGTGTTCATCCGCGGTTAATAAATATGTTAGGCAAGACTCTTCGCAACTACCGCATCACAGACAAGCTCGGTGTCGGCGGGCAGGGCGCAGTTTACAAAGCCATTGACACGAAGCTCGGGCGCCCGGTTGTGATCAAAGTCATTCCGCCTGAGCTCAGCGCGAAGAAGTCAAATCTCAAACGTTTCGAACGCGAAGCACGGCTTGCCTCGTCGTTGGACCACCCAAACATCTGCACGATCTTCGATCTCGACGTAGTCGATGGCGTTCACTTCATCGCGATGCAGTTCGTGGAAGGCAAGAACGTTCGCCAACTAGTCGCCGGACGACCCCTGGAACTGAAGACGGCGCTGTTAATTGGTTTGCAAGTTGCCGACGCTCTCGCAGCAGCGCACAGTCGCGGCATCATTCATCGCGACATCAAGTCAGGCAACGTGATGGTTACGTCGTCAGGCCAGGTAAAGGTGCTCGACTTCGGCCTTGCCAAGTTACTCGACGACACCGAAGCCGTCACCGCCGGCATTCATCGCACTGAACTGACTGAAGTCGGCGTGCCTTACGGCACTGCGACGTACGCGGCGCCCGAACAGGCACGCGGCGACCGCGTCGACAAACGCGCGGACATCTTTTCTCTCGGCGTGTTGCTTTACGAAATGCTGACCGGCACGTGGCCCTTTCGCGGCAAGACAACAATCGACGTGCGCCATGCAGTGCTGCACGATCCGCCGCGCCCGGTTGAAGAGTTGCGGTCGACGCCGATTCCGCCGCACCTGCAACAGATCCTCGACAAAGCGCTTGCGAAAGAGCCTAAAGATCGTTTCCAAAACATGGACGACTTTCGCAACGAGCTGCGGCAAGTGCTTCACGAAGTTGACGCTGCCGCGACTGGTTATCAGAGCGTGACGCCGGAACCGCCGCGACATCTTGCGGGCGCGAAACCGTTCTCACGCGCAGTGCGCTGGTTAAAGTCGATCACGAGAACTGAGTCGCCAACCACCGCGCCACACCTCGTCACCGCTTCAAGACAAGGCATTCACGAAACGCCGACCATTGCGGACCAGGAGAAGAAGAGTCTTGCGATCCTTTGTTTTCGGAATCTGAGCAACGATCCCGGTTCGAGTTTTTATGAGTTCTCGCTTGCGGATGCGGTGATTACCGAGCTCGCGCGCGTCCGATCGCTTGTTGTGCGGCCGTCGTCAGTGATCGCGCGTTACCAGGGACTGCAAAGAGATCCGCGTGAGATTGGCCAGGAGCTTGGCGTGAGTGCGGTGTTGACTGCGGGCTTTATTCACGCGGGCGAACGCTTTCGCGTGACGGCGCAACTGATCGACGTTGCATCAGGCGAGTTGTTGTGGAGCGATCGGATCGACACCGCCGCGTCTGACATCATTGTGCTCCAGGACACGATCGCCCAACGCATCGTCGAAGGCTTGCGAGTCGAGCTGAGTCCCGCCGAGCAGTCGGGAATTGCCAAAGCGTCGACGCACAATGCAAACGCATACGAACAATACCTTCGCGGCCGCGACCTGTTTGCGCGCTTCATCTTCCGCACGTTGTCTGAAGACGATTGCAACGAAGCGATTGCACATTTCGAGCGCGCGATTCAACTCGATCCAAACTTCGCTTTGGCCCACGACGGTCTTGGCGCGTGTCACGTGAACCGCGTCTTTAAAGGCTTTGGAGGTTCGGAAGATTACGAGCAGGCGGAGAAGGCTTTCACTAAAGCGCTGTCGCTCGATCCGAACCTCTTCGAAGCGCGCATGCTGATGGTCTTTGTTTACTTGTGGCGCGGCCAGAAGCAAAAGGCGCGTGACGAAGTGAGTCGAACGCGACGCGAGGCGCCAAACGAGCCGGTGGTTTACTTCGTGAAGGCGTTGTTGCATCGTTTGGATGGTGAGTATGGACGAGCGCTGCGCAGTTACGATCGTCTCGTGCGGTTGGATCCGGCGGCGCATGTGGTGGCGAGTTATAGTCGTGCCCTGGTGTACATGTACATGGGCCAGTTCGACGAGACGTTTCGCCAACTCGACACAGCGGGTGACGCTGATAACGCACTCGTCCGAACGTTTCGCGCGCTCGGGTTGTACTACACCGGGCAAACGGACGCGGCAGCCGAGTTGATGAAAGACGTCGTCGACACGCATCCAAACATGCACGGCATACGGCCGTTCATGGCGATGTTCCTGAGTGCGCAGGGCAAGCACGACGAGGCGCTCGCGCAAATCACGCCCGCGGTGAAACGCAACGGCGAGGTTGATGCTGACATCAGTTATTCGATCGGGTCGGTTTATGCGCTCGAGGGTTTGTCAGCCGATGCTTTCGAATGGCTCGAGCGTTCGATTTCGCTCGGTAACGCGAATCAACCCTGCTTTGACAACGATCCGAACTGGGCGTCGTTGCGGAAGGATCCTCGCTTTGCTGAGTTGATGACGAAAGTTAACCGCGGATGACACGGATTTCACAGACGATCATGGACAGATACAGGCGAGCAATCGCGATCTATCTTCTCGTATGTTTCAGCTTTGCGGCAGCGGTTGCGCAACAGCCGAAGTACGCAACGCCGGCGCCGCCGAAAACGCTCGCAGAGCTCCACGCGCGTATCTCGGAAGTTCTGGCGAAGCCGGAACTATCGCCCGCGACCGTTGGGATCAAAGTCGTATCGCTCGACACGGGGCGCGTTTTGTTCGAAGAGAATGCCGCGAAACTTCTGCGACCTGCCTCGAATATGAAGCTCTACACGGTTGCAACCGCGCTCGATCGTTTGTCGCCTGACTATCGCTTTGTCACTTCCGTTTATGCGGCAACGCGTCCCGATTCGTACGGCGTGGTGCGCGGCGACCTAACGATCTATGGTCGCGGCGATCCATCGATCGCAGCACGTTTCAATAACGGCGACTACTTCAAAGGGATCGACGATCTTGCGACGCGCATCGTCGCCGCGGGCGTGAAGCGTGTTGAAGGTGATCTGGTTGGTGACGAAAGTTACTTCGTTGGTCCAAAGTATGGCGCGGGTTGGAACTGGGAAGATCTCACGTGGTATTACGGCGCCGAAGTCACGCCGCTCACCATCAATGACAACGCGCTCGATCTTTTTATCAAGCCAGGTCCAGCGGTTGGCCAGCCGGCAGTTATTACCACTGGCCCGCCCGATCCGCTGCTGACGATCGTGAACAAGGTGATTACGTCCGCGAAAGGCGTGCGACGCGAAATCTCGGTTCACAGAGGTTTAGGTGAGAACACGATCACGATCACCGGCACGATTCCCCTCGAAGATCGCGGCTACACTGGCGGCATCGGAATCTCGCATCCGGCGCTGCTGTTTGTTTATCTATTGCGATCTTCACTAAACCAAAAAGGAGTAGTAATCACGGGTAAATCGCGCACGACCGGCGAGGCGCAGCCCGCGATGATTTCGGGTGTCTCAATCGCCGGAACAGCCGGTTCGTTACAGAATGAGATCGCGACTCTGCAATCGCCGCCGTTCAGCGTGATTGCGTCGCAAACACTGAAACCCAGTCAGAATCTTTACACTGAACTCATCCTGCGCACGTTGGGCAAAGTGACACCGCCGCCCGCCAGCACTTCAATTCTTGGTCAGACTTCGGAAGAGCTCGGACTCGAAGCTGTGAAATCGTTTTTGAAGACGGTGGGCATCAGGCCGGAAGCGTTGGCGCTTGACGACGGCTCCGGTCTGTCGCGCAACGACATGATCACCGCGGAAGCGTCGGTGCAGTTGCTGACGTTTATGAGTAAGCATCGCTATGCGTCTGTGTTTCGTGATGCATTGCCGATCGCTGGAGTCGATGGCACCTTGCGCAACCGCATGAAAGGCACGCCTGCTGAGAACAACTTGCGCGCGAAGACGGGTTCGTTGAGTTCAGCGGCCAGTCTCGGCGGTTACATGACAACGGCGGCCGGCGAAAAACTCGCGTTCTCGATCATGGTCAACAACTATCCGCGCGATTTCGATCCGCGCTCCGCGTGTATCGACCCGATCGCCATACTGCTCGCGTCGTTTACGGGCAAGCCGGGCGAGTAATCTCTGCGAGCTTTGCGTATCTCTGTAGTGCTCTGCGTTAAACTCATTTCACGCAGAGGACCGCAGAGATACGCAGAGACCGCAAAGAAGAGTTCACATGCAGCCACAGTTCACCAAGTTCCACGGTCTGGGAAACGACTACCTCGTCATCGAAGCTGAGCAACTGAAAGACGTCGAGAGCCTCGGCGAGTTTGCGCGTCGAATTTGCAATCGACATTACGGCGCCGGCGGCGATGGCATCGCGATCATCAGCAAGTCTGAAGCTGACGACGCCGATTTCAATTGTCGCATCTTCAATCCTGACGGCAGTGAGGCCGGACTATCCGGAAACGGCACGCGTTGCGCCGTTGCTTATCTTTACTACAAAGGTCTTTGGTCCGATGACGAATTGCGGCTGAGCACACGCACGGGATTGAAGCGCTACTTTCCGCGCGGGCAACAGAGCCCGGGGAAGTTTCTGTTTGAATCGGAGTTGGGCCAACCGAAATTCGACACCGCTTCGATACCGATGTCGATCACGCCGCCGCTCGATAAAGTCGTCAATTATCCGTTGCTCGTCAACGGCGAACGCTTTCCGGTTACAGCGATGCAGATGGGCAATCCAAATTGCTGCATCTTCGTTGACGACTTCAACGCACTCGATTGGCGAAGGATCGGAAAAGCGATCGAAATACACGAGCAATTTCCTGATCGAACCAACGTCGTTTTTGTGAGACCGGCAGAAAGAGACTTCATTGAGTTACGGATCTGGGAGCGTGGCGTCGGTGAAACGACAGCTTCCGGAACATGCTCGTGCGCGGGAGCAGTCGCCGCGATGGTTAACGACAAAGCAGACCGCGACGTGCGCGTGTTGATGGAGGGCGGCGAGGTCCGCATCCAATGGAGAACAGATGGCGAGGTTGTGATTACTGCGACGGCTGAAGTAGTCTATTCGGGCCAGTGGTTGCAGACGTAGATCCATCTACAGATTACACAGATGTTAAAACTCTCCCCCATCATCTTAGTCCTATTTTTACTCACCGCCTGCGGTGGGAAGGTCATCACTCCGACCGAGGCGAAACCCGCACCGCCGCCGCCGAAACCGCCAAGTTCAGTTCCAGCGTGGCTGGGTAACGCTTCCCGTAACTTTTACGGCACCGGACCATGGTCGAACGAACCGTTGCAGGTCGTCTGGGAATTCAAAACGAATTGGATCAGCGGCCGGCTGCACAAAGATCCCTGGGGTGGGTCGAGCTGGCCAGGTCAGCCTTCGGTTGATGAGAGCCATGTTTATTTCGGCTCGGCTGATGGACGTCTTTACTGTCTCAACGCGAAAGACGGCAGTTTGGTTTGGAGCTACAAAACCGAAGACAGTCTAAAGGCGACTCCGACCATCGTCGGCGACCGCCTGATCGCAAGCGGTCTCGATCATTACATCTACTGCATTGACGCACGCACCGGCACACTCATCTGGAAATACAAAACCGGCTTCGAAGTCGATTGCTCCGCAGCCGTGATCGATAACCGCGTCTACTTCGGCGGTGAAGACGGATACTTCTATAGCCTGAATCTCGAAGACGGCAGCTTGGTTTACAAAACTGAGCGACTCGGCTCTATGGAGGGAAGTTTTTCGGTCGTCGATGGTCGCGCCTATATCGGAACTGAAGGAGGCGATCTGTTCTGCCTCAATCTCAGCGACGGCAAAACAGTTTGGAAAGCACGAATCGGCGCCGACTCGGACTCGACTCCCGCGGTTTACGAGGGCAAAGTTTATACAGCCGCTGAGAATGGTGTTGTCTATTGTTTTCGTCAGGACGACGGTGAACTCGTTTGGAAGTACCAGGCGCTTGGCGGCACAGGCAAGGAGAAGAGCGGTTTCTGGGCGAGCCCGATCGTCGCGAACGGTCGAGTTCACATCGGCTCGAGTAACGGTTATCTCTACAGCCTGAGTGCAGACAAAGGCGAAGTGATTTGGCGTTATCGCGCGAAGGCCGCGATCTGGGGAACGTCTCCACTCGTTGACGGACGTTTGGTGTTTGGCGATAAGGCGGGTTGGATACACGCAGTCTCGGCTGAAGACGGCGAGTCGATTAGTGAGTTGAAGATCGGTGATAATATCAACGCGACGCCTGCGATCCTGAACGGGCGAATTTACATCGGGGCTTTCAACGGGAAGCTTTACTGTTTGAAGTAGCTTGTTAATTTACCTCGTAGACAACACCATCGACGGCCAGGGAGCGAGCCCGCGCGAAGTCCGCGCTGTTCTCGGTCGACTAATTCCCGGACTCGAAATCCTCATCGAGCCATTCCACCACGTTTCACTCGAACGAGTGCGGAGTCTGAAACCGTCACACATTATTCTCAGTGGCCAGAGTCATCCGTGGGAGGTGTACACGCCTGAGTCGCTGGCCGGTGTGTTCGCCGTTATCAAACAGGCGAGTCAACCGATCCTCGGCATCTGCGGCGGTCATCAACAAATCGCAATTGCGTATAGTGCAAAAGTTGGTTTGATGGAACGACTCGAACCCGGTGAAGGCTACAACGGCGCGAAACGAGAACGAGGTTTCTTACCGGTCGACAATACTGGCGAAGGTCTTTTCAAAGGACTGCCTGCGCAGATCACTGTCTGGCATAACCACTGCGATGAAGTGAAGGAACTGCCCGACGGTTTTCGCGCCACCGCCTCAAACGAGACTTGCAAGATCCAGGCGATGCAGCAGAAGGGCCGTCGACTCTACAGCGTCCAGTTTCATCCCGAACTCTTTGACGACCAACACCCCGAAGGGCAGCAGGTCGTCGAAAACTTCCTAAAACTCTAATTTAGGCCGAAAAAACTCAAGTCGATGTGACCGTTCGGTTTTTTCTTAAGTTTCCCTATTTCACCATTTATCTTGTCAAGTGTTATTTTCCTCACAAAAATCACGCCCATCTCACGGTTGAACAGTCTTTGAACGCTGTGCTAGCCTCCCCAACGAATCGCGAAGTTACTGGAAATAGTCATCGCTTTTCGCTTTACCTAATTCAACACTTTCAGCGCACCGCATCAAGGATGCAAGCCCCCAACCTCGGCTGACGTCAATAGACTCCTAGAGCCAGGGGACGAGTCATAGGAAAGAACGGACTCGCGCAGGACGCTGAAAGATAAATTCGACATCGGACAGGAGACCCGAATTGAAAGTTCATTCTATCGTCAGCGGAAGTGCGCTCGTGGCTTCAGCACTTCTGACTTGTTCTTTGATCTTTCCTTCGAGAACTATCTCGGCGGAAGCTCTACCTTCTCAAGGCCAACAAACCCAACAACAACAAACAACTCCAGAGATCGTTTCCAAAGGCAACTTGGGTGAAAAGATTGCCGTTGAGGAAAACTACGTAG
>DATEWS010000410.1:0-2602 GCA_035257785.1 Pyrinomonadaceae bacterium | reverse complement strand
CGAGTCAAAATGGTTCCTGCGACTACTCATCATTGCAGCGCCGCTCGGTTTTATTGCCATCGAGACGGGTTGGGTAGTGACTGAGGTCGGACGACAGCCATGGATCATCAACGGCGTGATGCGAACCAGTGAAGCCGTCACGCCGATGCCCGCACTGATCGTGCCATTCCTGACGTTCACTGCACTCTACATTTTTCTGGCAGCGATCACTGTCTTCTTATTACTGCGACAAGTCGCAGCGAGTCCAGGAGATCCTGAACCACGTCCACAGGAGGCGCGTGTTGCCGCTTGAAACGATCGTTGCCGGAGTAATGGTCGCGTCGCTCGTGCTTTACGCACTGCTCGGCGGCGCAGACTACGGCGGCGGCGTGTGGGATCTGTTCGCTTTTGGACCACGCGCGCGCGAACAACGAAAACTGATTGCCGAAGCGATCAGTCCGGTGTGGGAAGCAAATCACGTTTGGTTGATACTCGTCGTCGTTATTCTTTTCACTGCGTTTCCACCCGCCTTCGCAGCGATCGCGACTGCGCTTCACATTCCGATTACACTGCTGCTGATCGGCATCGTCTTACGCGGCACTGCGTTCACGTTTCGCACGTACGACGTACAGCGCGACGACGTACAGCGTCGCTGGAGTCTCGTGTTTTCGATCGCAAGCATCATCACACCGATACTTCTGGGAACGACGCTCGGCGCGATCGCGTCCGGCACGATCCGCGTTGAGAACGGCGACGTCACGAGCGGTTTCTTTCATTCGTGGCTCGCGCCATTTCCTCTGGCTGTAGGTTTCTTTGCGCTCGCGTTGTTCGCATTTCTCGCCGCCGTGTACCTGACCGTTGAAGCACGTGAACGAAAGTTGCAAGAAGACTTTCGCATGCGCGCGATCATCTCCGGAGTTGCCGTTGGTTTACTCGCACTCACGGTTTTCATGCTCGCGAAAACCGGTGCGCCGACTGTTCGAGCGGGAATCAGCCGGAGCTGGTGGGCTCTGGGTCTTCATATTCTGACAGCTATTTTTGCGATCGGCGCCTTCATCACTCTCTGGACCAGGCGTTACCGCTTGGCGCGCGTTTGCGCGGCAGCCCAGGTGACGTTGATCTTGTTGGGCTGGGCTTTCGCGCAGTTTCCGCATCTTGTTGAACCGGATCTCACGATTAGTTCAGCCGCTGCGCCGCAAGTCACGCTCGAGTTGTTGCTCGGCGCGCTAGTGGCAGGAGCAATTTTGTTGTTTCCGTCGTACTATTACTTATTCCGAATTTTCAAAGCTGAATAGCAGATGAAGCTGGACGAACATCGACAACTGATCCGCTGCAAGGCTTACTCCATTGCTCTATTATTAGTAGCATTCGGTATCGGCGCTACTGGTCTGCTCGGTTGGATACTCGACAACCCACTACTCAAAAGAATTCACCCGTCGCTGGTCACGATGAAAGCGAACACTGCGGTGTGCCTGATGTTCGCCGCTGTGTCTTTATTTCTGATCGAGGGCAAATCTGCCTCACTTCTGAGACGTCGCACTAGTCAAGTGCTCGCGGCCCTCGTCGCGTGTGTCGGCCTGATCACCCTTAGCGAACATCTCCTTGGCTGGAACTCCGGACTCGATCAATTTCTTTTTCACGAATCACAAAAAGAGGCCGGCTTGTCGTTTCCGGGCCGGATGGGAGTGGCAGCATCGCTCAACTTCTCATTCCTCGGCATTACGCTCACGTTGCTGGACGTGCGTTCAAGACGTTGGTTTCGCGCTGCAAACATCCTCGTGTTGTTCGTGATCGGAATCACGCTGCTGATTTCTCTTTACTACTTTTACGGTGTCGAGCAACAGGAACCGTTTGCTTACTATTTCACGATCGCGTTGCACACGGTAGTTGCATTTCTCTGTCTCTGCGCAGCAATCCTTTTGGCGCGACCTGCGCGGGGACTCATCACCGCGATTCTTGGCAACAGTCCGGGAGCGGTTGTGGCGCGGCGTATGTGGCCCGCGTTGTTGATAGTGATTCTGCTGGGCTGGATTCGAGTCAATACTCGCAATGCCAACTGGACCAGTCAGGGACTTGGCACCGCGATATTTGTTTTAGCGGTGCTGGTGTTGCTGTCCGCACTGATCTGGTGGACTGCTGTTTCGCTGAACCGCACCGATCGTGAGCGCTCCGTCGCTGAAGGTCGACTGGCGGTGCTGGCGCGAGTCAGCGAGTTGATACGCACGCTCCGCGATCCTTACGAACTCTCGTACGCCGTTGCTGAAAGTGTTGGTCGTCATCTCAAGGTTCGTCGCTGTCTGTTTAATGAGACTGATCTCGAGCGCGATCTCGAGATCGTTCACAGGGATTATTGTGACGGCGCCGAGTCCGTTGCAGGCGAGCATCACATCTCCGATTACAGCAGCATCACCTCTCGTGATATGGAGCTCGGAAAGACCGTCGTTAATTACGACTCACAAACCGATCCGAGAACTGCGCCCGATTATCAGCGGAGTTATGCGGCAACAGGTGAACGCGCTTACATTGCGGTTCCGTTGTTGCGTAACGGACGTTGGGTGGCGTCACTGTGGGCCAGCGACGCGGAGCCGCGACAGTGGACCAAAGAGGAAGTTGCGTTATTACA
>DATEWS010000409.1:0-3743 GCA_035257785.1 Pyrinomonadaceae bacterium | reverse complement strand
CGATCTGAAGAAAACGAAACATATCTGGTTGGATGAAATCGATCGCGCTCCGCGAACCGGTGCGTCCAACGATCCTGATGCAGATTTACTCGCGACACTCGGAATGGATGCGAGTACCCGTGAGGTTCGCATTCGCAGAGTGCTGGGTGCTGATTTGGCCTTTAATCTCTGGATGTTCCTTTCGTTTGACCCGAATATTTTGGAAAGCAACTGGGCTGCGATGGGAGCCCAGGTTGCAGCTTTGCTCGGCGTGAATCCGAATTCAGCGGAGATATTTCGCAAGCTGTACGCGGCAAAAGCGTACAACTTTATGTTCCCTTTCATTGAGGATAAGCCGCTATCGGAAACCGAGCCGCTGGAGTTCAACTACATTCGTTGGATACGCAACAGCCAGCTTACTTTTCTGCGCGTGGAACGGTTTGCGAGTGAACAGAATGCTCCGACTGCGTTGCTCTACCGGCTGTTGCGACACGCTGTTTTGAATGTGTTACGCAATGCGGTGGATGACGTTCACATCAACACGAAATTAGCGGATGCTTCGATCAGACGTGAACCGCAACTCGTAAAGTTCGCCGGTGTCTCGGAGCTTACGACAACCGCGTGGGAGCGTTTGGAATCACCAGTCGCGTCAATAAGCGGTACCAGACCTCTGGGCCAGTTTATTCTGGACAACTTAACGCTCGCCGAATCGCGCAGTGTCTCGGAGTATAAAAAAGCGTTATCGCAACTCGAGAACCTTCCCACCGCGGAATTGGATCGACTCTTCACCGAAACGCTCGACGTTTGTTCACACCGTATCGATGCGTGGATATCTTCGTTGCCGGCCAAGCGACTTAGCGAGATGCGCGCTGCGCGTCCTTTGGGGTGCCACATCGGCGCATTTGCGTGGGTAGAGGATCTCAGGCCTCGTCCGCAAGTGCGCCGTCGCGACGTACAACTCTCGCGACTGGGAGTAGTCGGAGAACAGGTCGATACCGGTGGTCACGTGTTGGCGCCATCCATGATTCACGCTGCCACTGCTGCCGTCCTTCGCAATGGGTATCTCACTCGCAGTGGCGAGCAAAAAAATCGTTACGCAGTTGACCTATCGTCTGCACGTGTTCGCAAGGCGCAGTTCTTACTTGACGCAGTCCGTAACGGCCAACCCTTGAGTGCGGTGGTTGGTTATCAATTTGAGCGCGGGTTGCACGAAAATTATCGACCGCGGAGGCTCGACAAATATAAGGAGCCGTTTCGCAATCTCTATCCGCTGCCAACCAACACCACGAAGCTGCCGGACGATCCACAACAAGCGATAGCCGCGCGCGACGTCGTAGACGGAATGAAACTGCGCGATGCCTGGAAGGCAGGCAACATTCCGTGGGGACAAGCAGGTTCCGGTCTCCCCGGCAGTGGTCAGGATCGCACCGATATCGAATCGGAGCTTCAACTGCTGGATGAATCGATCGATGCGGCGGCTGACGTTCTTCTCGCTGAAGGTGTCTACCAGATTGTCCGCGGAAGCATGCAGGGCGCAGCTGCTACGATCGATTCCGTATCACGCGGCATCCGTCCGCCGGATCCGGAGATAGCACATTTAGCACGCAGCGGATCGACACTCACGCATCGCGTCGCGCTCGTTGTCGGCGGCAATCCCGTTCCGGGCGTCTGGGCGGGGATCGCGTTAACTGAACGCGCGAATACCGAGCCGCGACTGGATGCATGGCTCGGAACCATTTTCGGCGACCCTGCATCCGTCAAATGTCGGGTCAGTTACCTCGATCCAACCGCTGCGGATCCAGCCAACCGCACTGAGATTGAAGTTAGTCTCGCCGATCTCGAAATCAGACCACTCGATCTGCTTGCGATAGCGCTTGCAGTTCAAACTGAACAGGGATTGAGCGAGTTGGACCAGCGCGTAGGTTTTGTCGCGCTTCAGGTTGCTCCGGAAGTTACGGATCTGAACGTGAGTTACGAACGCGGCACTGGTCCAGCATGGGACAGAAACACGGTCCGCACGTTTCCGGAGATACTGGAAGTAGCACGCGCGTTAGGCGATCTATTGTCAGGTTGCCGTGCGTTGCGTCCTGCCGATCTGCTGCCTGCCGATTCAACGTCGCTCGCCGACACTGCTGACGTGATGACTGTTGAGGCTAGCACTCGCGCAGATGCAGCGCTCCAGGAACTCGAGAATCGTCGTGATGATTTGAACACTGCTATCGCCGCGCTCGATCCGGCGCCTGCTGGTCCACTGAATCTTACACCGCTGCGTGATGCGTTAGTGGCGTTAGGCGATTACGGATTCTCCGGCGTCTTTCCGACTTCAGCAAAGGGCGATACGGAAACATTAAGAGCGCAGCTAGTTGGTCAGGGCCGGAATATTCTCGAACAGGCCGGCAAGCGCATCGCAGACGCGCAGGCAGCGACGGATGCTGTGGCGCGAGTTGCCGCAGTATTTGGAAGGGAGTTTGTGTTTCTGCCACGATTCAAGCCTGCTGGACCAGCGGAGCTTAACAACGCTATCGCTGCCTCGCCGACGTTGATTTCTGGTCCAACCGATGTACCGAAGTGGTTTCAGACTGCCGCTCGCGTTCGTCCATCCTTAAATAGGTGGCGAAAAGTTTCACTCTATTCAGCCGCGCTTGGAAATCCGAGTATCGATCTCGAACCAGTTCAATTGCCCTTTGCCGCCGGAGCTCGTTGGGCGGCACTCGACTTTCCCGACCAGGAACATCGCCATCGTTCCGGTTTGCTTTCGCTTTCGCTGGCCCGTGCTGTTGCACCGAACGCAACGGATCCATGGGCCGGTTTATTGATCGACGAGTGGACGGAGTTGATTCCAAATGCTGAAGAAGCCGGAGCTCTTGCTTTTCATTTCGATAGTCCTGGCGCTGAGGCAGCGCAGGCTGTGCTCATCGCAGTCCCGCCTGCACAGACGGAACAGTGGGACCTGGATAGTTTAATCGACATACTCAACGAAACACTGGACCTCGCAAAAATTCGCGCCGTCGATGGTGAACTCTTAGGCAAGCTGAGCCAGCTTCTGCCGGCGATCTATCTAACGACTAACACGGAGGACGACACGGTTTCGACGCGATTCACGACTGCCGTCGCGGCGGAAGCGTTCATTCGTGAAGTAAGCTGATATGAACTCCATCACCTACTGGAATCGAGTTGAGCCGCGCCCACGGTCCGAACACGACATACTGCCGAGTTTGGCTGCGCGAATTCGTGATCCGCTCTGGCTGCTCACGCGGCAGTGGCAGATGGGCGAGTTTCAGGGAGAAGATTCGGCCTCGCCCGCATGGATGCAAACGTCAACTCGTGTTTCGTCTTTTACGGGCTGGCGAATCGAAGGGCAGGCGACGCAACCGCTCAATGGTGATATTCCCCTCGAAGATTTAGTCGAGACGGAAGCTTTTGGCGCCGACCTCGCTATGAGTGTCGAGCTTGGACAGATCGCGGAGTCGCTGCTTCGCGGGCATGGTGTGTCAGCGGCTGACATCGCGATTGTTAAGTCAAATTTTACTGTTCCCGTTACCACCGAGGACGATCTTAAAGAGAATCCGGATAAGGATGCAGCGCGATTCGAGCGCGTAGTGATGGGGCGCGCACTCGATGGAGTGGCGTTGTTTCGTGCTGCAACCACAGCTGCGCCTAATCTGCCGCCGGAGCTGGCGAGCGTCGCCGGTCAGGCAACAGTGCTGGTGTCGCTCGATGATTTGCGTGCGTGGGTCGCGGACATCTGCGGAGAGATCGGAGTG
>DATEWS010000408.1:0-2230 GCA_035257785.1 Pyrinomonadaceae bacterium | reverse complement strand
TGCGTCGGCTGCGGAAGTGACTGAAGTGTTAACGGAACTCGCGCCCGATCAGGCAGAACTGCCACCGGCGCCAGCGCCTGCGGCGTCAGCAGCTCCGGCGCATAAACCGACCGGCAATGCTGATCGTTCGCTGATGAAGCGCGGAACGTATTGTGGGGTAGTCGATACCGGTCCAGTGCCTGGAGAAACTCAGCAACAAAAGATCGCTCGCCTCGCGGCACTCTCCGCCGCGGCGAAACAAAGATCTGAAGGCGGGTAACACGGATGACACGGATTTCACAATCCGATTTTTCCGTGTAATCCGTGGCTAAAAAGTTTCCGTAACAACTAATCCTTCGCGGGAAATTTTCCAATCCAGAACTTCTGCGCCTTCTTCTGCTGCAAGCGCAGCTTCGACGTCCGCACGTCTTCCGGAAGCGCAGAGAAACGCGATGCATCCGCCGCCGCCAGCGCCGCACACCTTCGCGGCTTCGGCGCCGTTCGCAAGTGCTTTCTCGACGAGCATGTCCATTTGTGGCGTCGTGATGGTTGGCGCTAAACGTTTGCGAACCGGATACGCGCGCTTCATCACGTCAGCAACCCGGGTCCAATCGTCAGCGACGAGCGCTTCGCGCAGATTGCGCGCCGAATCGCGAATGGCGTCGAAGAGTTCAAACAACTCAGGGTCGCCGTCGATGTGTCGTTTGTAAATTTCCCAGTTGTTAATTCCCGAAAGACGCGGTTCGCCCGTGTAGCAAATCGCGATTCTTCGTTCCAGCTCTTCAGTATTGACGTCCAGCGCTTCCCGTTGAATTCCCTCCGCGTTGAAATGCACACACGAAACAGATCCGAAAAGCGGCGGATAGTAGTCCTGAAAACCAGCCGGCACTTTGATCACCGTCGACTCCACGTTCGCAGCGATCGTCACAAACTTCCGTTCTTCGTAACGATTCCCAACCAATCGATTCAACGCACCGATACAAGCGATCGCGAGCGCCGACGAACCTCCGAGTCCGGCGCCGGCAGGAACGCTACTCTCCGCAACTAAGTGAAACCCTGTCGTGGGTTTGAAAAAGTGGACCAGTTTGGAAACGAGTTCGAGACGTTCTTCCAGCAGCAGGTCTTCAATTGCCGAGAGCGTTGTCTCGAAAGAGACTTTACGATCGCGCGATTCGAGAATGATTCGTCCATCGTCTCGCGTCTCAATCCAGCAGCGAGCATGAAGTGAAAGGGCGAAATTGACTGTGGTGGCGCCTGGATGAAAAAGATAGAGCGGCCAGATGTCGATAGTGCCGCCTTCGAGGTCGACACGGGGAGGTGCGGTTGACTCAATTATCATCGCTGGCAACTTAACAATTTCGCTCCACGGTTTGCAAATCAGTCTCCATCGCTCTCAGGCTTCTTCTGACGCTCTTGTCGCGGATGCTTGAACGGGATGTGTTCGCGGACTTCTTCACGCAAATCCTGGAGTTTCTCGGCGGCCGCGTGTTCGAGTTCCTGGAATCGTTCGGGATCTGCTTTTTCAACTTTTGGCGAGATCCAAAACCGCTCGGCGAGGTAAAAACCGAGGATGCCGAGGATCACGATCACGAGTAACACTTTACCAACGCGCTGGAAGTCGCCGATCAAACCCATCACCGCGCCACTGAAAAAATAGCCCGCGCCTGAAAGTACGAAAACCCAAAGGAAGCAACTCGAAAACGACAGCAGCAGAAAACGCAGGTAAGGCATTCGTCCGACGCCATAAAAGACGCACGACGCCCAGCGCAGCCCGTAGATGTATTTGGAAAGAAAGATCGAGAGCGGACCGAATTTTCTCGTCAACGTTTGCAGTCGGGGTTGCGCTGCTCTGTAAAAACGAAACTGCCTGACACCCTCACTAAAGCCACGTCCTCCAAAGTAAGCAACGTTATCGCTGAGGCAGCCGCCTATCGTTCCCCAAATCAACACCTGCGCAAAGCTGTAGTCACCAAAAAAACCGCTGTGCGCCAACACGCCCGCCAGCAGGAGCGTGATGTCGCCCTCGAACATGACGAGAATGAAAACTGCGTAGAGCCCGTACTGAAATAGTAGATCGTTGAGAATGTCGAGGTGCATGAAGAACCCAGGCTATGAAAATCCAACGATGACAGCTAGTAACAAAGTCACTGGCGGCTGACAGAATAAACTGGAGGGCTCACTGTTGACTACTGTTCGGGTTCTTCGTCCTGGGGAGGTTTCACTACGAGCACGGGACATGACGCGTGTCGCA
>DATEWS010000407.1:0-9159 GCA_035257785.1 Pyrinomonadaceae bacterium | reverse complement strand
CACTCGAGAGACGCGTGTTTGTCGACAGGTTCCAATCCAACATAACTCTCATATTTACCTTCGATCGAATTTACTGCTTCGAAAATCGCAATGTGAACGATAGCCATGGCACGAGAGGCTCGACCCGGACCCAACTGCTCCCCGAATACATGAGTATCACCCGGTTTAGGTGGGCTGTGATCTAACCCGCTGGCGTTGATGGCAATCTCATTCCAGTGTTTCAATCGTTCAGTGGCGTTGAGTCCAGGTCTGAAAGGGTGTTCTTGGTTAATCAGCAGGTTGTGGTTGTTTTGATATTGCTTTCCCCGATACTCGCCGCCACGCCACTCTTGGCGCGCCGAACTTAACGACATAGTGATGACTGTAAGTATCAAAAACGCGGCCATTATGATGCGACTCAAGGACGTGTTCGTATGGCTCATGGTTCAATCTCCAAGCTTGATTCAGACGCATCTGCGCTGGTCCATTGTGAGTCTCTAAATGGAAGCGGGCGCGAGGCCCTGCGGCGCTGCGGTAAACAAACGCCGCAGGGAAATGTGAATGCTCACGTTGAGACTAACTGGTCGCATCTTTTCAACGCGAACAGTTTCTATGCTCGACTCATGGGAAGAACGGAGAAAATTGAAGCGTGGCACATGCAGGCACAGCAACGGAACAACCACCTGGGAACGAGGTCAACTGCTGCTGGAGGATCGCGGCGTCCGCATTCGGAAAACCGTGACTCCGAAGCGCCAAGTGAATCTGTGCTTTCTTAGCCGAGACTATGCCCGGTGAGGGATTCGGCATATTGGGAAACGCGGGATTGAGGTAGAAGCCGGTGTTATCACCTACGGCCAGGTAGCCGCTGAAGTGAACTCTACCCCCGAGATCCGCTACGGTCCCGCCTCCGTATTGCAACGTCCCATCTACGGCCGGATTGTTCAGGTCAGGCGGCACGCACGAGGTGTTAGCGCAAAACTCGGGGTTATTATAAATTACCCACCAGAACGTCACGACATGGCCCGGAGTTAGTCCCGACGATGAAATCGTGCCGAACACGCCACCATTACTTCTAGACAATGAAGCCCCTGCGGCGGGAACAACGGCGCCGCTCGCAATAGAGTAAACGGGACCAATCGACGTTTTGAGATTCCCACTGTCGTTACTTTGCGGTGATACAGTTCCACTCAAGGCTAAGATCAAAACGCCGATGCAAGACATGACAATTAAGATTCTTCGATTCATATGGCCTCCAAGTGTTGATTAGAATGCGACTCTGGCAATCAAGCTCGACGCTCGTTAAGCCCTGGGAAGAACGAGAATGCTTTCCGAGGAACGGCTGACCAAGTATTTCGGCATCACCAGACTTTCAGAGTCGTGTATTTCACATGACCTCCTATGGTCCAGCTTCATTTAGGCTGGCACCGTTGCTGTCTTCTGTTCCCAACGCGCCGTTTTGCGGAAAACGGGGCCAAAGCGGGTACGACCGCGCTTCTAAACAGCTGCCGAAAGCCGTTGACCGGTTCGTTTAAATGATCCTATGCTTTGCTGCCTCGTCGGGTCGCGGCTGTTGGAGAACTGATGCCCTATCCAAAGCAGAATGTTACAGACCTGCTGAACGCATGGGGCGCCGGCGACAAAGGCGCATTCGACGAACTCGTGACGGTGGTTTATGCGGAGTTACGCCGGCAGGCCTCACGGTATTTACGGCGCGAGAATCCTGGACACACCCTGCAGACTACAGACTTGATTCATGAGGCTTATCTCCGATTAGTCGATCAGAAGACTTCCCACTGGCAGAATCGTGCGCAATTTTTTGGCATCGCGGCGCAATTGATGCGGCGGATCCTGGTCGATCACGCCCGCGCTCGGCATCGTGCAAAGAGAGGCGGCCAAAACATCCGAATCTCTCTTGATGAAGAGGTCGCAGATGGCAGGGTTAAGGATGTGGAGCTCATTGACATTGATGAGGCATTAAATCGGCTGGCTGAGATCGACATCCAACAGAGCAAGATCGTTGAGTTACGTTTTTTCAGTGGCCTCAATGTTGAAGAGACGGCGCAGATTCTTGGTATCTCGCCGAGAACTGTTAAGCGAAGTTGGCGGTTTGCCAAGGCTTGGCTGCGCCGAGAATTACACGATCACGATCGCAACCACTTATCTGAATGAGCAGCACAGACGCTGAAAGGTGGCAAGCAGTAAAGGATCTCTTTAGCGCCGCGTTAGCGTGTAGCCCGGAGGAACGCGCTCGGTTTCTCGACCGCGCGTGTGCCGGCGACGAGGGACTGCGGCGCGAAGTCGAGTCGTTGCTCGCGTACGACGAAGAGGCGAAGAGTTTTATGGAGACTCCTGCTGTCGCAGGAGCAGCAGAGTCTCTTATTCAACTTGAAACTCGCCTGGCTGTGGGTCAGCAAATCAGTCATTACCAGATCGCATCGGTTATCGGCCGCGGCGGCATGGGTGAAGTCTACCTCGCAAAGGACATAAGCCTCGGGCGCCACGTCGCGATCAAAATGTTGCCGCAACAGTTTATCGCGGATGCCGATAGGCTGCGGCGCTTCAAACAGGAAGCCCAAACTGCGTCATCGTTGAATCATCCCAACATCATCACCATTTACGAAATCGGACGGCACGAGCAGGACCACTTCATTGCCATGGAGTTCATTGATGGTTTGACGCTGAGACGGAAGTTGGCAAGCGGTCCATTACCATTGACGGATGCGCTGGACATAGCCTACCAGGTTGCGATGGCCCTGACTGCTGCGCACGAAGCCAACGTCATTCACCGCGACATCAAGCCTGAGAACATAATGTTGCGTCGCGACCGCTTCGTGAAAGTGCTCGACTTCGGTTTAGCAAAACTGAGCGAGACCACGGCGCCTTCCCTCGATAGCGCCATGCCGACCAGAGCTCCAGGAACCGAGCCCGGCCGAGTCATCGGTACAGTCAGCTATATGTCGCCGGAGCAGACGCGTGGCCTTGAAGTTGACGCGCGCACCGACATCTGGAGCCTGGGTGTATTGCTTTACGAGATGGTGACGGGCAGCGCTCCATTTACCGGCGAGACGGCCAGCCACATCGCCGTTGCGATCCTTGAGAATGACCCAGTGCCAGTCTCCCTGATCGCGAAGCACGCACCATCAGAATTGCAACGCATTGTCCGCAAGAGCCTGGCGAAAGATCGCGACGAGCGGTATCAAACCGCGCGCGATCTGCTGATCGACCTGAAGAATCTCAGGCAAGATCTGACAGGGACCGTCATGCATCGAGCCGAGACTGACGCGAAGGTCGTTTCCCAAGAGCACGATAAACGGACGGGCGAAATTCACACGGCTAACACCACATCGAACGCCGTATTGCCGAGTCGTAAATCAGTTCTCAGGGGAGCCGGTTTGACGGCCGTCCTTCTCACTGCGACGGTTGCTGCGTATTGGTACTTCCTTCGGCCGCGGCCCTCGACACCGCTGCCCTCATTGACTGTCATTCCGCTCACAACCGATCCTGGCTTCGAGGGCATGCCGTCCCTCTCCCCTGACGGCAATTACGTGGCGTTCATCGCCGGCGCGCAACAGAAAGACTTCGACCTGTACGTCAAGCAGATCGGTGGCGGACCTCCGTCGCGTCTTACGTCCGGTCCCGCGGTTGAACAGTTTCCCGCCTGGTCGCCTGACAATCGCTCGATTGCATTTATTCGACCAAAGCGCGACAAACTGGAGGTTCTTTTGATCTCGCCGTTCGGGGGACCTGAGCGAAAAGTGGCGGAGATAACTGCCGATACGTCCACAGGCATTTTTTCGTGGGCCCCTCCGTACCTTTGCTGGACTCCCGATAGCAATTACCTGGTGACGATGGACAGGTTATCTCCCGAAGAGCCTTACGGTCTCTTTGCAGTTTCCGTCGCCACCGGAGAAAAGCAACGGTTAACCACTCCAACAACGACGACGACGGCCGACGGGAATCCCGCCATCTCGCCCGATGGTCGTACTTTGGCTTTTGTGCGAGTAGTCGGTGAGGGAAACACTCAAGTCTGTGTGCTTCCGCTTTCGGAAAACTACAGGCCGGCTGGCGAGCCGCGGCGTTTGAATCTTCCCCAGCAGTTTCTGACAAGTCCAGCGTGGACATTGGACGGGCAGGAAATCGTTTATTCCGCTAGTGAGGCGTGGGCGACAGGAGAGTGGAGGCTCTGGAGAGTCGCGCGGACAGGCGTTGAGAAGCCGCAACCCTTGGCCACGGTTGGTGAGAACGGCACACAAGCCACCATCTCTCGGCAAGGGCATCGGCTCGTGTATGCTGATTGGAAATATGATAGTGACATCTGGCAAGCAGATGTAAATGGTCCCGGCAAGAGCAGCCCGGCAGTGAAGCTGATCAGTTCGACTCGGAGGGATGATACTCCTCACTATTCACCAGATGGTTCGAAAATCGCCTTCACCTCGGATCGTTCAGGACAGGCTGAGATCTGGGTGTGTAACAGCAATGGTTCAGATCCGGTACAACTGACAACACTGCAAGCGTTCTCAGGAAGCGCGCAATGGTTCCCGGATGGTCGGCGGATAGTCTTCGACCTCCGCAGGGAAGGTCAGTCAGATATTTATGTTACGGACATGGAAAGTCGAGTGCCGCATCGACTAACGAATGATGCGAGCGACGACGTCGAGCCCAGCGTGTCCCATGACGGCAGATCGATATACTTTTCATCAAAACGTACGGGCAGATTCGAACTTTGGCGCATGCCAGCCGAAGGAGGCGAAGCCAGGCAGGTGACCCATAACGGAGGAGCCATGCCGATCGAGTCGTCGGACGGAAAGGCAATCTACTACGCGAAAGCACCTGGCGAAACTGAAGTGTGGAAAGTTCCGGTGTCGGGTGGTGATGAGACACGAGTATTCGGTCCAGTCGTTTCAATTCACTTCGCGGTGGCGGTGGACGGCATCTACTTTATTGAGATTGGCACGCCCGTATACGCGGGTTCCCGGGGAAACTCTTTGAAGTTTTATCCCTTCGCCACTGGGGTTGCTGAAAAAGTAGCAGATATCACATTGGACCCGGCGACGCTGAGTGTTTCGCCGGACGGTCGCCATATTTTGATGACGCTAATCGATCCGTTTGTTTGCGATCTGAAGTTGGTGGAAAACTTTCAGTAAAAGCGTATCTCAGCTTCAGCCTTAAATCCTTAAATGGTTCCTCAGGAGTCGATCGCCGTGCTAACTACTCTCAAGTCGAAACGACGTGCAGTATTCTCAATCCTGTTGCTTGTCACGGCACTGGTTTCAGCGAGCCTGGTATTTAGAACCAGTGCGAACAATACGAAACGGAACAGAGGACAGGACAGACGAGTTCCCCCCACGGTGTTGCAATCGTCGGAGCCAGTGATCGGCAACGACGCTGGGAGGAAAACATTGCTTGCGCTTTCCAAAGACGGTCAGAGCTTATATTTGCTGGATCCTACGACAGGCGACTTGATCATTAACCCAAAGAATGGCAAGCCAGCGAAGAAGATCGCCAATTCGTTTTTGAATGTCGAAGCTTTTGCGGTAGGTCTTCACCATGAACTTTACCTGGCCCAAAAGAATTCGACGGTTCAAATAGTAAGCTCGGACGGACGTCGCCTTAACTCATTTAAAACTGTCTACCCGAAATCAATTGCAGTGCTTGGCAACGGGGATGTAGTCGTTGCTTCCCCATTCAACGGAAAGAATTTGCATCTATACAACAGTCACGGAGTCTTGCTTGCCAACTTCGCCGACGTAAGACCGTTTGATCCCAGTCAAGCGGAAAACGAGTTTCTAAACGAGGGACGAGTGGTCGTCGACCCGGATGACCAAATCTATTATGTGTCGACTTATGCCCCTGAGCCGTACGTTTTGAAATTCAGTTCTGAAGGTCAACTGTTGGGCGAGTTCCAGATCGAAGGCGAAGCGGTTGATCTTCAAACTGGCTTCACAAAGGAATTCCGCCGAAGAGGGTTCGCCAACGGAGGCTTTACGATTATCACTTCGGCCACTGTTGATCCAGCTACAGGACATCTTTGGTTAGGAATGAATAGTCTATCGACTCAGGGAACAGTTTACGAGTACGATCAAACCGGAACTAAAGTCCGCGAGTTCGCTTTTTTGCTTAAGTTGAACAACAAGATAAACAACATCACTCAGGTAAACGATATAGTGGTTAGCGGCGACTCGTTGTCCATTCAAACCACGGGCGGTACGTACGGCTTTAAGCTCAGCGATGCTGTGCCGACGCCTGAAAGGTTCCCGCCAAGAGCTCAAAGACCATAAGCCACCGTCCTACCCTTCTTCAAAATTATGGGAGATCTCCATTTTTTCGTACAGTGTGCTGCTTCTGAATTTCCGAAGAGTGGCTAAACCCGCCTGATATTCGCACAAAGCTGCGCGGAGATTGAGCGGGTACGGCAGTTGCCCGCTTAAACACTCACGTAATCCCGTCAGAGCTTTGCTCACCCTTTATCAGGAGGAATTCACAATGAAGCAGATCTTGATTTCGATTAAGAGTCTTAGACTGTTTCCGTTTGTTGCCGTTATCGTTCTTGGTGCGGCCATTTCCGGGTTTAGCCAGGAAACGACCGGAAGCATCGAGGGTACTATTAAAGATCCTCAAGGTAATTTAGTTGCAGGGGTGCCTGTGACAGTTACAGGTATAACTCTCGGTTTTACTCGCAGTACAACCTCGAAAGATGACGGTCGCTTTGTGGTCACACAGCTCCCGCCCGGAATCTACAAAGTGACGGCCGCTGCCTCGTCCGGCTTTGGCGAACAAGTGCGTGAACGTGCCGAAGTGGTGCTTGGGAAGCCGACAGTGGTGGACTTTAACTTACAACCGGCGGGCGCAACGGGAACTGTCGTAGTCAGTGCTACCGACAATCCGATCGCCATGACGGATAACAAAATCCAGACCAACATTACCGCCCAGATTGCGGAGTTGCTGCCGAAGGGCACCAACTTCACCAGTCTACTCACGGTCGCGCCGGCGGTTCGCAACGAGCCGCTTAGCGGTGGCTTCCAGGTAGATGGAGCTTCGGGATCTGAGAATACCTTCATCATCGACGGCCAGGAAGTGTCAAACTTCAGGACGGGTACGCTGAACACCAACAACAACATTCCGTTCCAGTTTATTCAGGACATTCAGGTCAAGTCGTCGGGCTTCGAAGCTGAGTACGGTGGCGCAACAGGCGGCGTGATTAACGTTGTCACGAAGAGTGGCGGCAATGACTTTCACGGCGAGGCCGGGGTTTCTTTCCGAGTTGCGAAATTTCAGGCCGGTCCGCGTCCTTTCTTGACCAACGCCTTTGCGGCTGGCCCCAGACTCTTCAGGCCAGACCGGGACGGCGGCACCGACGAGTTCTGGACAGGCACCCTGGGTGGTCCAATCATCCGCGACCGCGCATGGTTCCTCGTTAGCCACTCGCCACAAGTCCTTCAAACAGTTCGCAGTCTGACATACCGCAATCCTAATACTGGAGCGATTGCCGGCGCAGAGCGTTACGTTTCGAGTCAAACCAACTGGTACGACTTCGCACGTGTTGACGCTAACATCACCAACAATTTGCGTTTCACAACGTCTTACACCTACAACCCAATCGTGCGGCACGGCGAGGTCGACGCATTTTCCAGTCAGCTTTCGACTAGCATTCCTGCGGTGGACTTCGGCTCCCCAATCGGGATTGTGCGTGGTGCGACGCTCCTCCGAGGGGAAGGTGGGCGCCAGAATTCTCAGAATGTCACAGGTGGTCTGACGTGGACTCCGACCAGTAATCTGATCGTCGCCGCACGCGCTGGATACAGTTTCTTGAACGAAAAGCTTGGCAATTACGGCCTGCCGAGTATCGTCGGTGGGGCTCGTATCTTCTGTAGCACTTCGGGCGTTTCCGCTGCGATTCCGGCCGAAGCTGGGTGCGTTACCGGCCAGCAGAATCGTCCTTCGCAGACGCAAACGGTGTTCGACGCTTCGCGTCGCAGAACGTTTGATATTGACGCTGCTTACTTAGTGAGCGAGTTCGGTGGTCGCCATGAGTTCAAAGGTGGATACCAGATCAATGCGCTCGCGAACGACGTGTTCAGCGCCACGATCGATCAAGTCTCGATCCGATATGGACGAAGTATCAATCAGACTTCCGGAATTTCTTCATCGGTTCTGCCCCCAACTGCCGGCGCCATTGGCTCCGGACTCATTCAGCGTTTCGCCACCCAGGGCAGCGCCAGCAGCAGAAACCAGGCATTCTTCTTCCAGGATAGTTGGCAGCCAACGAACCGTCTCTCGCTGAACCTCGGTTTTCGAACTGAGAAGGAAGACGCTCCGAGTTTCACCCCAGGCAATCCAAGCATCACGTTCAATTTTCTCGACAAGTTTGCGCCACGCTTCGGCGGTGCGTTTGACTTGACGGGTGATGGTAAGACCAAGCTCTTTGCTAGCTATGGTTGGTTCTTCGATCGCTTCAAATATGAGTTGCCGCGCGGTTCATTCGGTGGCGACTTCTTCCACAACTTTTACTTCGAGATCTTTCCTGGCGATGGAAGATTCGACTCTTTGACTCCGCAACGTATCATTGGCAGCTATTCAGCGGTTATCGGCGGAAACTGTCCAGTGGCGCCTCCTGCTGGGAGCCGCGTTCGCTGCGACCTCGACTTCCGCATCCCTTCTAACGCCGGCCTTGGTATCGAAAATGGAGCGATTGATCCGAATCTCAAACCGTTCCGCCAGAGCGAGTTCACGGCTGGTTTTGAACGTGAGTTATGGGGCAGCTTCCTGCTTAGCGGTCGTTACTCCCATAAGCAAGTAGATCGCGCCGTTGAAGATATCGGCTTCTCGAGCCCGACGGGCAGTGAGGCTTTTATTATCGGTAACCCCGGCGAGGGTCTGGCGGCGGAAGTAGGCACCGACTTCGGTTTCATCCCGCTGAAGGCGGAGCGCAGATACGATGCAGTCGAAGTACGGCTCGACAAGCATTTGAGTAAGAACTACTACTTCAATTCCAGCTACACATGGAGTCGCCTGTTTGGTAACTACTCCGGTCTTGCCAGTTCGGACGAGGACGGACGTACCAGTCCAAACGTCAACCGTAACTTTGACCTCCCGATCGTGGGCTTTACCGCGCTCGGCGAGAAGGACAACGGCCTGCTGCCGACCGATCGAACACACGCCTTCAAGTTTTACGGTGGTTAC
>DATEWS010000406.1:0-3196 GCA_035257785.1 Pyrinomonadaceae bacterium | reverse complement strand
CTCGCATCTCGCCGGAAAGGATCTCAGTAAGCTAAACGAAGAGCAGCGTGAGATGGCGGCTGTAACATCGATCGTTATCGACGAGGAATTTGCGAAACGATATTGGCCCAACGAAGATCCGATCGGAAAACGAATCAAGATTGGTGGTGCCGATTCTGACAATCCGTTGCTGGAAGTGATTGGTGTGGTCGGTCGCGTGAAGATGGAGAGTCTTAATCAAAACAGCGATCGCGTGCAGGGTTACTTCGCGTTCAATCAAGTTCCGCAGGGAGGCATGACCGTCATCATCAAAGGCGCGTCTGATCCGAATCAGCTAATCTCTTCGATACGTAATGCGGTTAAGGCGATCGATCCCGATCAGCCGATCTACAACCCGCGCACGATGGACGAGATTCGCGCTGAGTCGGTACAGGGTGAGCGTTTGAATCTGACGTTATTCAGTTTGTTTGCGGGTATTGCTCTCGTGCTGGCCATCGTCGGGATTTATGGCGTGATGTCTTACTCCGTTACGCAACGCACGCACGAGATCGGCATTCGCATGGCCATCGGCGCGCGACCGCGCGACGTATTCAAGATGATTCTGGGCCATGGAATGAAGTTGGCGCTGATCGGTGTTGCCATCGGATTGGTGGGCGCCTTCCTGTTAACGCGCTTGATGGCTACGATGCTGTTCGGTGTTGAACCCACCGATGCGACGACGTTTGCCGGCATCTCGATCATCCTGATCACAGTTGCGCTCGTTGCGTGCTATTTGCCGGGACGAAGGGCGACTAAGGTTGAGCCGACGATTTCGTTGCGTTACGAATAAAATCCGCGTAATCCGTGTTATCTGCGGCTAAAAATGCTGAGTGATCTGCGTTATGCTCTGAGAAGTCTTCTGAAGCAGCCGGGCTTTGCGGCCGTGGTGGTGATCACGCTTGCGCTCGGCATCGGCGCCAGCACCGCGATCTTCAGCGTCGTCAATGCCGTCCTGCTGCGACCGCTTCCATTTCCAAATTCGGATCGACTGCAAGTCGTTTGGGGCAACTACCGCGCGCTCAATATCGAGCGCCTGCGTGCCAAAGCAGCCGAGTACGACGACTACACTGAACAAACGCAAGTCTTCGATTCGGTAGCGGCTTATGCGAATGAGAGTTTCAATCTCACGACTGGTTCGGAACCGGAACGCATTCTTGGCGCGTACGTGTCGGCGAATCTCTTTCCGATGCTTGAAGCGCAAGCCTCGGCCGGCCGAGTGTTTACTGCTGACGAGCAACACGTAGTTGTTTTGAGCGACGGCTTCTGGCGACGACACTTCGCCGCCAATCGCAACGTCATTAATCAAAGCATCACTCTCGATAATGAAAACTTTACGGTGGTCGGTGTGATGCCGCCGAGTTTTCAATTTCCGCACGCGAGTTTTTCGTGGGGAGAACCAGCGGATGTGTGGCTGCCGCTCACTTACACGCAGGAGCAGGTGGCGAAACGCAGTGGTCCGTACTTTCTCAACGTGCTTGCGCGTCTCGCGCCTGGCGTGACGCTCGAGCAGGCGCGTTCACACATGAACTCGCTCGCGCAGCGATTTGAGCGCGAGTTGCGTGGGTATCGTGGTCCAAATGGCGAAGACGGCGGTTGGCAAATCACCCTTACGCCGTTGCAGGAAGAGATAGTCGGCGGCAGCCGGAGAGCGCTGCTCGTGTTGCTGTTTTCAGTCGGACTATTGCTGCTGATCGCGTGTGCGAACGTGGCAAATTTATTGTTGATGCGTTCCGCGCGGCGCCAGAAGGAACTTGCGATTCGCACGGCGTTGGGTGCGAGTCGTTGGCGAATCATCAGAGAGTTGTTAGTCGAGGGGCTCGCGCTGGCAACGGTGGCCGCAGCTTTGGGACTTTTGTTTGTGAACTGGGGGCTCAAGTTGCTGGCCCTGCTTGGACCAGCGATTCTGCCGCGCGCGCAGGAAGTCAGTATCGATGCGCGTGTGTTCGGTTTCATGGTCGCGGCAGTGGCGCTGATCAGTGTCGGGTTTGGTCTCGTAGCGGCGCGGCCGGTCAGTGATCTACATGAATCATTGAAGTCAACTCGCCAGTCGGGCGGCGTACGACCACGAAAGTGGAGCGACGCCCTCGTCGTAGCCGAAGTTTCGCTCGCAGTGTTGTTGTTGGTTGGTTCGGGCTTGTTGGTGAAGAGTCTGTTGGAACTGCAACGAACGAACACGGGAATCGTTGCGAATGAGTTGACCAGCGTCGAAATCGATCTTTCTGCTACTGCTTACCAGGATGCTGAACGTGCTTCGGAGTTTTATCGCCAACTCGCCGGCCAGGTTGAATCGTTGCCGGGAGTTGAGTCAGCGAGTTTTGGAACGGTGCAGCCACTGAGCGGCCACGGCAATAGCGATCCGTTTGCCATTGAAGGTCGCCAACTCGACCCGGCAAATCTAACCGCCGCCGGTTGGCAAGTCGTTGGACCCAACTATCTAAGGACACTCGGCATACCGCTGGTCAAAGGACGCGACGTGTCAGCCGCAGATGTGCAGCCCGGAGCACCTCCAGTTGCCATAATTAATGAAAAGATGGCGGCGCGATATTGGCCCAACGAAGATCCGATCGGGCGCCGCATCACCTTGGGTCTGCCGCGTCCGGACAATCCGTGGATCACGATTGTCGGCATCGCGAAGAACGTGCCGCATCGTGCGATCGATTCAGAGCCTGAGCCTGACTGGTATGCGTCGCGAGTTGTTTCATCTCAACGGCATCGATACGTGTTTGTGCGCAGCGCATTGCCTGCGTCATCGTTGACGGCTGCGATTCGAAAGGAAGTAGCTGCGATCGATCGTAATCAGCCGTTGACGAGTGTGAGGACCATGGCTGAAGTGATCGGAGCGACTACCGCGCCGCGCCGGTTTAGTGCCTCGTTGCTCGGTGTGTTTGCGATCGTTGCTTTGGTGCTGGCCACGTTAGGCATTTACAGCGTGATTTCGTATTCAATTACTTTGCGCACGCCGGAAATCGGAATTCGCATGGCACTGGGAGCGCGCCGGCCAGCGATTCTGATAATGGTGCTTCGCAAAGGCATGTTGCTCACACTTCTCGGAACCGCGCTCGGCACGGCAGGAGCGTTTGTGTTGACACGCTGGATGTCGAGCATGTTGTTTGGAGTCTCAGCTTCTGACCCGGCCACGTATGCGCTGGTAGTGTTTGTGTCGCTCGGAGCGGCGCTG
>DATEWS010000405.1:0-3935 GCA_035257785.1 Pyrinomonadaceae bacterium | reverse complement strand
TCGCCATCAGAAGTTAATGGAAGAAGCGCCGTCGACTGTGTTGACTCCGGAAATGCGCAAGCGCATGGGCGAAGCGGCGGTGTCCGCGTGTAAGAAGCTCGGTTATTCGAGCGCGGGCACGTGTGAGTTCCTTTTGGACATTCACGGCAACTTCTATTTCATGGAGATGAACACGCGCATCCAGGTCGAGCATCCCGTTACGGAGATGGTGACGCTGGCCGACATCGTTCGTAACCAGATCCGGATCGCTGAAGGTGAACCGCTGGGCTATGCGCAGGATGATTTGCTGATCGTCGGTCATGCGATTGAGTGCCGCATCAATGCGGAGAATCCGGAGACGTTTGCGCCGTCGCCGGGAACTATTTCTGCGTTCAACCTGCCGGGCGGGCCGGGTGTTCGTGTCGATACGTTTGTCTATTCCGGTTACCAGGTGACGCCATTCTACGATTCGCTGATTGCAAAAGTGATCGTACACGCGCGCACGCGCGAGCTTGCCATCGCACGCATGAAGCGGGCCCTCGAAGCGATGGTTATCGAAGGGATAAAGACGACGATTCCGCTGCACCAGAAGATCATGGACGATCCGCGATTCCGGGCCGGCGATATCGGCACGGACTTCATGGAATATTTTCTCGCGCGAAACGGCAAAAAAGCCGCGGCGCCATAGGTCCTATAGGACGTATATGACCTATTTAGGTTTGCGATTTTCCGCGGAATTGCCCTATAATGTCCGACTTTTCTATGACGACCTGACTCGTCTGAGAGGTAAGAAGAAGATGTCACACGCAGTTATCAGAGCCGGTGGAAAGCAGTTCCTGGTGGAAGAAGGGCAGACAGTTCGTGTGCCCTCGATCTCGGCTGATCCCGGAAGCTCAATCGAGCTGGAGGGATTGTTGAGCTCAGGAAACGGCGACGGAAAAATCTCGGCTACAGTTGTTGCTCACGGCAAAGACCAGAAGATCGTTGTCTTCAAAAAGAAGCGTCGCAAACAGTACAAGCGCACGCGTGGTCATCGCCAGGGCTACACAACATTAAAGATTGATTCGATTGGGTAAAGACAATGGCACACAAAAAGGGCGTCGGTTCATCACGTAATGGTCGCGACTCGCAATCGCAGCGTCTTGGTCTGAAAAAATTTGGCGGTGAGAGAGTGCTCGGCGGCAACATCATCGCGCGCCAACGCGGCACGAAGTGGAAACCCGGCAACAACGTGGGCCGCGGAAAGGACGATACGTTGTTTGCTTTGATCGACGGTGTCGTCAAGTTTGAAGACAAAGGTCGAAACGGAAAGTTCGTCAGCGTTTATCCACTGGAGCAGACTGCTGCTTAGTAAGGTTTTCGTGCAAGTTCGCGACGCCTGAGCCGCAATGCTGCGGTCCCCGGCGTCGCTTTCAATTTTAGATGTTTATTGATCGCGCCAAGATTCACGTTCAGGGGGGTGACGGAGGTAACGGTGTTACAGCTTTCCGGCGCGAGAAGTTTGTGCCGCGCGGTGGTCCATCAGGCGGCGATGGTGGTCGCGGTGGTGATGTTGTTTTAGTCGCCGATGCCTCGCTGAACACATTGCTGCACCTGCGTTATAACCCGCAGCACACTGCTGAGCGTGGTTCGCATGGAGAAGGCTCGAATCGTTCGGGCCGTACCGGCGCTGACTTGGTTGTGCGCGTGCCGGTAGGCACACAGATCTTTGACGCTGCAACGGGTGATCTTCTTCACGACCTCAGTCACGATGGCGACCGCTGGCTGGCTGCGCGCGGTGGCCGTGGTGGTTTTGGAAACGCGCACTTCACTACCTCGACTAACCGTGCACCTCGGTACCATCAAAGCGGAAGTCAGGGCGAGGAGCTGGATCTTCAGTTAGAACTGAAGCTGCTCGCGGATGTGGGCCTGGTCGGTTTCCCAAACGCCGGCAAGTCGACTTTTATTTCGACGGTGTCTGCGGCGCGTCCGAAGATCGCTGACTATCCGTTTACTACTTTGGAACCGCATCTGGGTGTGGTGGATCTCGGAGATTTTCGCACCTTCGTCATCGCGGATATACCGGGCTTAATCGAGGGAGCACATACGGGAGCAGGTTTGGGTGATCGGTTCTTGCGACACATCGAGCGCACGAAATTGTTGTTGCACCTCGTTGATGTTTCGTCTATTTCGGGAAGAGATGCGGTTGGCGACTACGAAACGGTCAATCGCGAGCTCGCGTCGTACAACCAGGATCTTGCGACGAGACCGCAGTTCGTAATCGCGACGAAGATTGACGCGCTTGATGAGCCGGAACGTCTCGAGTCGTTAAAGCAAAGAGCAGAGCAGGACGGCAAACCGTTTTTTGCAATCTCTTCAGCGACGAACGCCGGTGTACGCGAGCTCGTGAATGCAATTGCGATGAAGTTGGAAGAGTTAGACGCTGATTTGAGATTTCAACTGTTATCCACAGATTACACAGATTCTACCAATCAATCTGTGTAATCGGTGGATACCTGACTGTGATGTGTGCACGGCGAATAGCATTGTATGGCGGAACGTTCGATCCGGTGCACACAGGCCATCTGGAGATTGCGCGCCGCGTCACCGAGTTGTTTGAGATTGAGAAGTTACTTTTCATTCCGGCACAGATGGCGCCGCACAAGATCGGCCGCCGTGTAACGGAGCCGATACATCGCTATGCGATGCTGGCGCTGGCAACGCAGAACGATCCGCAGCTCTCGATTTCGACTTTCGAGCTGGACGTTCCGGATCGACGCTACACGGTCGATACGATCGCGCACTTTCAGCGTTTGTTCGGTGAGTCGTGCGAGCTCTTTTTCATCATGGGTAGTGATTCGTGGTCGGAGATCACGACGTGGCGCGAGTGGGAACGTTTGTTGACGATGACAAATCATATCGTCGTCACGCGCCCGGGATACGAACCTTCTACAGCGCATGTTGGAGCAATCGCTGAACGCATTGTTGATGTGAGAACCGAAAAGGGTGCATTGGACCAGAAGGGAATTTTCTTCACTGACGTGGTGTTCAATGATGTGTCGGCAACGAACATCAGACGACTCGCGAGTGAAGGTCGAACTAAAGAGTTGGAGGGCTTCGTGCCTGGTCCAGTGCTGGAATACATCAGGAAGTATGGGATTTATCGAGAACTGAATGAAGCAAAACTCAACAGTTAAGGAACAGTCGTTACACCCGCAACCGAACGTGCGATCTGCGGCCCAGCCCGCGGCTGCCGAAGGTCTCGATGAACGTGTGTTGACTGCACTTCACGCAGCGGGTGAGAAGAAGGCTTTGGAGCCGGTGATTTTAGACTTGCGCGAGATCGCGAGCTTTACCGATTACTTCGTAATCGTGAGCGGCGCGAACGAGCGGCAGGTGCAGGCGATTTCGGACGAGGTCTACGAGAGCCTGAAAAAGTTGGGCCATACGTCGGCGCGCGTTGAAGGTTACAAAACCGCCGAGTGGATCCTTTTGGACTACGGCGATTTCGTCGTGCACGTGTTTGAACAGAAGGCGCGAAAGTTCTACGACCTCGAGCGCCTGTGGCGCGAGTCGAAGCGAGTGGAAGTGCCGCCCGAGTTCAGCGCGGACAGCCCCAGTTCTTTGAGAAGAGAATCGTGATCGGACTCTTTGCGCGCTCGCCAAAAATGCGCGAGGCTGTTGGTCTCGCGGAGCGCGTAAGTGCCACCGATGCGAATGTTCTGATTACGGGTGAGTCGGGAGCAGGGAAGGATCTGCTTGCGGCTTTTATTCACTCGCAGTCAAAGCGCGCGGCACAACCTTTGGTAAAGATCGATTGCGCAACGTTGCCGGCGGAGTTGCTCGAAGCTGAGTTGTTTGGTTACGAGCGCGGCGCGTTCACCGGAGCGGTTGAAGCTCGTGCCGGACGCTTCGAGGCGGCGCAAAACGGGACGATCGTGCTCGACGAGGTTGCTCATCTCTCGACTGATGCACAG
>DATEWS010000404.1:0-27000 GCA_035257785.1 Pyrinomonadaceae bacterium | reverse complement strand
CGCCGGACAGCGATTCGGCGCTGCGATCCAGCGTGAGGTAAACACCTTCAACTCTCTCACAACCGGGTGTGAGCTAAAGAAGGCGAATAACCTCGTCTTGGGCATGAAGGTTATCTTATAGCCGAACTCTGATGGTGACTTCAGATGTATAGTGACTGGATGAATGTTGATCCATACATTTTCAGTAACATCGTAGATGTCAGATAAAGGGATAGAAACTTCCTTCAGGTAGTTGGAAACATACAGGAAATTATCATCAACGCTTACTTCCTTCAGCCTGATCGAACTCCAACAGATGAAGGCGGCGCCCACTACCGCCGCGAATAGGAAGAACCATTTAACAAACGGATCGCCGTCATCAACTCCACCGAAAAACATCATCACAACGACGAAGCCCCAACTAGGAATCCACAGAGCAGGAAAGATGATCTTCATCAGCCCTGTTTGCAATGACGATAATCTGCGTCTCATAGAATCAACGTTGAGCTTGAACGACTCGCCCGAAAAACAGACCGTAGCCATCGATGTCCCTGATCACGAAACCTCTTAAACCATCATCGCTATTGGTCAAAGGAACTGAGAACTCAACGCCACGCGATGCGAACTCTGCCGCCAATGCGTCCGGATCAGGAACCTCAATATGGGCATCGCAACTAAACGCCGGTTTACGGCTGTAGTTTGGGACCGGTTCGACAGTGACTTCTTCGCCGTCGGATATCACGCCGAGCGCCTTGAACATGATCGTCGCGCCACCGCGGCGGACGATTCCGAAAAATTCGTCTTCGGGACTTGGGCCTCGAAACGTAACTTCAAAACCCAGCATGTTGCGATAGAACGAAAGCGTTGCCGGAACGTCAGCGACGATAAAGAAGGGTGAGATGCTGGAGATCACAGTTGGTGTCATTACGTGACGTTTCATTCACGCTCAAGACCGCCGGAACAACCCTCGACCGCGAGCGCCAGGCAGTCGGCTGTAGGCCAAATGCTTAGACGGGTGTGTTCAATAGCCGAGACGCTTGCGCCACTTTTGTGGATCTTGTGAGCAGTGAAATACAGAGTAGATGGTAATGCTATCGACAATCAACTCGTAGAAAATCTCAAATTGAAAGAGGCGAATCGGTGCTCGCCGAAACTCATCGAAAATAACGCGCTCAATCATGCTGCGAACGTGCCCGCTGCTTCACCTGCGCTCCCACGTCCGACCTGATGACGGATGCTGTAAAGAACGTTCCTTGCGTCTGCATAATTCAGCGCGCTTCTCCTCCGCAACGGATAGTTCTGCGTCTTCATGGACGATACTGTCCCAAAGGTCTTCAATGAGCTGAAGGCGCTCGGCGCGACTGAGCTTAAAAAGTGGCTCAAACTCGGTGTTCAATAGCTCATCAGAATAAAGGTCTTCACGGAATGCGTTGGGTTTCCAACAAAATAGCATGATCCTCCGCAATATGGGTAGGTAGTCCTAATCTGAAATGGAAAACGGATTATGCACGACCCTTATCGCGCGTGATAGAGTTCGAACATGAAACTCTCGCCGAGGGTTGTTGTTTTTATCCTCGCCATTGTTATATGGCTTGTGGTGGGGTGGCCGTTCGCCCGGCGCTATCATCCAATCGCGGAAGGACTTTTCCAATTTGCGTTCTTTCTGGGCGTGATCGTGCTGCCCATCTTTCTGGAGTGGCTAGACAGACATAACCCACACCACTAAAACCAAAGGCCAAGATCTGGGCTATTCCGGTTTTCCAGTACGGACCGATACCACGCCTGAATACACGCGTTGTTCCCACTAAATAATTCTGAGTTTGAGATTAGAACGCTACCCAGCAGGTGTCGCGAGGCCTTCATTCGGGTCAGGACCTTGTTCGGCCTTTTCTCCAAGCAAGTGTTCTTTCCATTTTTCCTGCACGTATTCCCAGAAGCCATTCACTACTTTGCTCCCGCATATAGGCGCTAGCTCTTGTCCGATCCGCAGATAACACTGATTGTAAGGGGCGGTCGGTGCTACGACACATCAGCTTAACACGATTGTAAGAACTCCGCGGGTGGGTATTCCGCGTCAGCATCTGCGCAGTTTCTTGCTCACATGAATTCAGATAATAAACGAGCTTTGCCATGGTCCGTTTGACCTAACAATCCAAGATGCTGTACTGCGCGAACGTCTGCCAAACTCGGCCGCAATGCAAAACGGCCGCCGGAGTTGGCAGCCGTTTGTTTGTTGATAGAAATGGTCGGGACGACTGGATTCGAACCAGCGACCTCACGCACCCCAAGCGTGCGCGCTACCAGGCTGCGCCACGTCCCGTCTCCCTGAGTTAGTATCGTGCCAAAGAACAAATGTCAAACTGCGCCTGCGACGCATTTACTTCGCGCGGCCTTTAGTTTCCTGTTCCAGCAACGACAATAGTTCGCGTAACTCCGACGCGAGTTGTTTCAATCCCTGACGCTCTTCCGCAGTGCGTGGCGCAACGCTGCGCGTGTAACTCGGCGCCGCCGGAGTCTGAAAGAGTTCGCCTTCGCTGTTGTCAGGTTGTACATCTTCTTCACTGCCGACAACCTTCAACTTGCCGCCACCGCGAAGTTCATTCGTCAACCGCTTCTTAGCGCCCGCGATCGTGTATTGGTCTTCATAAAGCAGCTCCTTGATCCGGAGCGCCATTTCCACGTCACGTTTGCGATAGACACGTTGGCCCGCGCGATTCTTTTGCGGCGCGAGCATCGGAAACTCCGATTCCCAGTAGCGCAACACATGCGCCTGGACACCCGCGAGTTCGCAAACTTCTCCGATCTTGAAGAACAACTTTTCAGGTATGGCTACGGCTGGGCGACTCATTTGTAACTTAAGTGTCGGGCGTTGCGAAATCTGGGAAAGACTCTTGGCGAGCTTGCCAACTCATGCGACGGCGACCATGTTACTCGTGCAGATTTTTCGTGTCAATACTTACACTTAGCGCGCCTCACTTAAAACTTTTTCTTAAAAGTATCGCCTGAGCATCGACCTCTGACGCGGGCCATTCTGCGTTCTGAATCGAGACCTGTTATAATCCGGCTTCCCACGTACAAAGTCGGAAGGAAACGAATCCATACAGTGACAACCTCGCCAACGGTTCTTCGCCTCGCTTCGCGACTCGAACAGGTCGGATTCTCGGACATCGTCAAACTTCGCAACCGCGTGATGGAGTTGCGTGCTCAGGGCGCGACAGTCTACCAGTTCGAAGGCGGCGAACCCTTCATGACGACGCCTGAACCCATCAAGGACGCAATGAAGCGCGCACTCGACGAGAATCTAACGCGTTACGCGCCCTCGTCAGGCATAGCTGAACTTCGCGAAGCGATCGCGGAAAAGTTGCGCACTCGAAATCGGATTCCCGCGCAGGCGCAGGATGTGATTGTCGTTAACGGCGGCATGCAGGGTTTGTTTGGCGCGTTTCAATCAATTGTGAATCCGGGCGATGAGGTATTGCTCTTCTCACCTTACTGGACGCCGATCAAGGACCTCGTCGCGCATTGCCAGGGACGCAGCGTGCTCGTGCCGACGGACGAAGCGCGCGCACTTGGTTTCGAGGAAACACTCGCGCGCTACTCGACCGATCGAACACGCGCGATCTATTACAACACGCCACAGAATCCGAGCGGCGTCGTCTTTACACCCGATGAAGCAAAAGCAGTTGCTGCGTTCGCACAGGATCGCGATCTCGTGGTCGTTGCCGACGAAGCTTACGAAGATCTCGTCTACAACGGACAACACTTCTCGATCGCTTCGCTCGAAGGAATGTTTGAACGCACCATCACGTGCTTTACTTTTTCGAAGTCGTACGCGATGACTGGTTGGCGACTCGGTTACGCGGTTGCAACTGAACCATGGATGACGGGACTCAAAAAAGCGACGCTCTATTCGTCGAATGGTGTTTCGACACCAACGCAGTGGGCCGGTGTTGCTGCGATGAGTATTGACACTGCCATCCTCGCAGAGATCACGAACCAGTATCGTTTGCGTCGTGATCTACTGCTCAAAGGATTGAACGAGATCGGATTGTACTGCGCGTCACCTGCCGGAGCGTTCTACGCATTCCCCGACGTGAGTCGTATCAACAAAGACAGTCGCGAAGCTGCCGACGCGTTGCTCAACCGCGCGCAAGTTGCAACCGTGCCGGGCATCGTCTTCGGCGCGCAGGGTGAGAGTCACTTACGGTTTTCGTTTTCAACTTCGATCGAGACAATCGAAGCCGGGCTCGATTCGCTTCGTCGTAATCTTTAAGGATGAAAGACGAGCACGAACAACCCGCCCCTGCCCCCTTGCGGCACGCCCAGGGTAGTTCCTCCAAAAGCGAATTTGATTTCATCGCTTCGTTGCGACAACGCGTCACATCGTCTGCGCTCAGGAGTGAATCGTTGATCGCAGGCATCGGCGACGATGCCGCTATCTTTCGGAGTAGCGCCGGAAAAGAAACTGCCATCACTGCCGATCTGCTGGTTGAAGACATCGACTTTCGTCGCACAACGACACCGCCATCTCTCCTCGGCCATAAAGCACTCGCAGTTTCACTTTCCGACATCGCGGCGATGGGCGCGAGACCGATGTGGTCGCTGATCTCGATCGGCGTACCTGAAGATGTTTGGCAAACAGATTTTGTGGAGCACTTCTACGGTGGCCTGCTCGAGCTCGCGAATCGCTATGGCGTGCAGTTAATCGGCGGCGATACTTCACGCACGAACGAAAGCATCGTGATCGATTCGGTTGTCGCGGGAGAGTGTGCCGCTGGAACCGCCGTGATGCGATCGGGCGCGAAACCAGGCGACCAGATCTTTGTTACTGGTTCACTCGGAGCGGCGGCTGCGGGATTACGCCTGATCGAACGCGGCGCGCATCTAGCAGATCAGAATCTCGGCGATGAAGACTCGCAAAAACTCGATCACGTTTTGATTCGCGAGCTTCGTCCGGAGCCGCGTGTTGGTTGGGGCATCGTGCTCGGTGAAGAACGCCTCGCCACCGCGATGATCGATCTGAGTGACGGACTGTCGTCCGATCTAAATCGTCTTTGCGAGGCGAGCGAAGTCGGAGCACTGATCGACTCGTCTTTGTTGCCGATTGATAATCGCGTGGTGGAGTTGTGCGGGCGTCGCGCGCTCGATCCGCTTCAACTCGCGCTCCACGGCGGCGAAGATTTCGAGTTGCTGTTTACAGTCAAACCCGCCGATGTTGCACGACTGCCGAGACGCGTCGATGGCGTTGACATCAAACGCATCGGCGAGATCGTAAACGTTACGGAGGGCGTCAGGATCTCGGAAGGTGCGCGCATCTGGGACTTGAAACCCGGCGGTTGGAAACATTTTTAGCCGCAGATTTGCGCGGATTTGCGCGGATGATTATCCTCATTAACCCATGCTCAGATTTCGCAACACACTAACCGGCCGCGTCGAAGAATTTCGCCCCATGCGCGAGGGTGAGGTCGGATTCTATTATTGCGGACCGACGGTCTGGAACTACGGTCACATCGGCAACTTTCGCAGCGCCGTTGCAGCCGACGTCCTGCGGCGCTACCTCAAATTTAAAGGCTTCAAAGTCACGCACGTGATGAACATCACTGACGTGGAAGACCGCATCATCGCCGAGTCGCAAAAGGCCGGGCTAAGTATCGACGACTACACCGCGATCTACATCAAGGCGCTTTGGGAAGACTTCGACGCACTCGGTTGCGAACGCCCGGATGTAGTTCCGCGCGCCACCCGTCACATTCCGGAAATGGTTGAATTGATCGAGCGACTGCTCGCTACCGGTCACGCATATCGATCCGACGAGTCGATCTACTACCGCATCAGTTCGTTTCCTGAGTACGGCAAACTCTCCAAGATCAATTTCGCAGGCAACATCGCCGGCGCGAGTGAACGAGTCGACACCGATCGTTACGACAAAGAAGACGCGCGCGACTTTGCGCTCTGGAAAGAACCAGCCCGAGACACTGAAACTGCTTGGGACACGTCGATTGGCCGCGGTCGTCCTGGCTGGCATATCGAGTGTTCAGCAATGTCGATGAAGTATCTTGGTGAGACGTTCGACATTCATGCCGGCGGTATCGACCTCGTCTTTCCTCATCACGAAAACGAGATTGCGCAGAGTGAAGGCGCAACCGGAAAACAGTTCGTGCGCTACTGGATTCACTTCGAACATCTGAAAGTCGACGGCGAGACGATGTCGAAGTCGAAGGGCAACTACTACACTTTTCGCGACGTCACCGCGAAAGGTTTCTCGGCCGCTGCCGTTCGTTATTTTTTGTTGAGTGTTCCTTACAACAAGCAACTCAACTTTACTTTCGACGCACTCGCCGGCGCAGAGCGAACCGTCGCGAGCTTGCGCGACTTTCGTGCGCGTTTGAGTGAAGCGAAAACAGAACCGGGCAGAAACGAAAAACTCTCTGAAGCGGCGGCGCGCGCGCTGCAGGAGTTTGAAGCCGGAATGGACGACGACCTCAACACGTCGATTGCACTCGCAGCGATTCACAACCTCTCACGCGAAGTGAATACGGCACTCGCCCGCAAGAAAGTGCGAGCCGAAGACCAGCGCGAATTGCTGGCGGCGATCGATCGCTTCGATACGGTATTGAATATCTTCGGCGAGCAGGAACGAGAGATGCTTGATAGCGAGATTCAATCGCTGATCGACGAACGGCAGGAAGCTCGCCGTCGTCGCGACTTCGGACGCGCCGATGAAATTCGTGATGACCTCTCGCGCCGCGGCATCACCCTCGAAGACACAAAAGACGGCGTCCGCTGGAAACGTAAGTAGATTTTCACGCAAAAGCAGGAGCACCAGACAGGAGCAGGCGAAAGAACCTGCTCCTGAACGCTGCTCCTGCTTCGTGTCTTATGCCTTGCGTGAAACTGACCGTGGTTAGCCGCGCATCTTTAGCCGGCGGCGGGCAAACCCACCGAAGCCAACGAGCGCACTGCCCAGCAACAGAATCGATGACGGTTCTGGTACTCCTGATGGAGTACCGACGTCACTGCCGGCTGCGCCACCCTGGAACCTCACAAAGACCGCATTGCAGATCTGCTCCTCCGTGAATCCCGTAAACGCCGCACCCGACACAGTGAACGAAGCACTTTCGCCCGGCGCCAGTCCATCGTTTGTATTACCGCCTGCGAAGGTAGAACCGGTGATGAAACCGAAGTCCAGCACTGCCGAATTGAAACCCGGGACGTTGCCCAGATCCGCGTCCGAAAAAGTAAAGTTTGACGACAGGCTCGGCGCCTGCATGCCAGTGAAGCCATTCAATCCCGAAGCACTTGCATTACCCAGAGGCGGTAAATCATACCCAATTCCCGTGATCGTCGAAGTCGATCCGGGCGACGTGATGGCTGAAGTGTTCGTGATGGTGAAGGTGAAAGTGTTAGTTTGTGAGTTGAACTCACAAACAATTGTTGCGGTTGAAGCTTGCTGTGTCTCATTACCGACAATTGTGATCGTGTCTGCTCGCGCCGTCATGGTGGCGCTCCCGATCACAAATAGCGCGGCCATTGAAAAGACCAGTTTTTTAAATCGGGACATGAAAGACCCCTCCTTGTGACCTATCCTTGAACGTACACCACCCGCCGTTGTCCCGCACACTTCGGCTGGAGAGAGTAATCGCAAGAGTTGCGTGGCACTACGAATCTCAACTGGGGGGTGTGCGAGGAATTCTAGAGGCGTGCTTTATCGCGGTCAATCGTTAGTTGCTGCTGTGACAGAATCTCCATAGGCTTATAACTGAAAGGAAATCAGTAGCCAAAAATACGAATTACTGGCTCAGAATGGCTGAGATTGTTCCGCCGGAACCTTCGAGATCTTCGAGGAGCGAACGAAGGTTTTGCAGCTGTTCGGGAGTGAGGTTGACGAACCGAACACCAAATCCCATGGGGGGCATCTGGTGCGCGACCGCGCCCGACAATTCCAGCCAATCACCGTTTTGAAGTTGCAGTTTGAGATTGAGAACTTCCCCTACATGAGATTCACCGAGACTGTCGATGTAACAGCCGCCTTCGGATAGATCGGTGATGCGTGCAGGGTGATTGCCGCTGTTACCGTCCCAAACAGCGTCGAGACAAACTTCCAATCTCTTTTCATTTCTGCGTTCGCTCATAAGCTGGCTGGCGAGTAACTGGCCGGTGGCGCGAGGTGAGCTCGCCGCGTCGATTCTAGCGCGGGCCATCAAAAAACGGAACGACTTTCTCTGCATACTTTGCGGTCCTCTGCGGTCTTTGCGTTGAAATAGCCCTTTCACGCAGAGAGCGCAAAGGTACGCAGAGGACGCAGAGATATTTCTGTTATGATGCCGCAAATGTCCACAACTTCCCGTCAGGCCGAAACACAAGTCGCGCCGGTTACTGAAATTCGAAAACACTTCCCCGCTCTCGAGCGCGTCCACAACGGCTACCCCGTCGCCTATTTCGATGGACCGGGCGGTACACAGGTTCCGCGCTACGTCGTGGAACAAATGAGCGACTATCTTTATCACCACAACGCAAACACTCACTGGGCTTATCCGACGAGTGCCGAAACGGACGCGGCGCTCGAGTACGCGCGCGAAGCTTGCGCGGAGTTCCTGAACGCGTCGGCGGCTGAGATCGCGTTTGGCGCGAATATGACGACGCTGACGTATCATCTTTCGCGCGCGCTTAGTTTGAACTACGCAGCGGGCGACGAGATCGTCGTCACTGAGTTGGATCATCATGCGAACATCGATCCGTGGCGGCGTCTGGCGCTCGAACGAGGCGTGACGATTCGCACTGTGCGACTCGACACCGCAACTGGTCAGATCAACTGGGAAGATCTCGAACGATTCGTTAGTCCGAAAACGAAGCTGGTAGCGATCGGTGCGGCCTCGAATGCACTCGGCACAATTAACAATCTCGCAGGCGCTATCGACCTCGCGCACAATGCGGGTGCGCTGGCATTTGTCGACGCGGTTCACTACGCACCGCATGCTCTGATCGACGTGCAGCAGCTTGATTGCGATTTCCTGGGAATGTCGGCGTACAAGTTTTATGGACCACACGTCGGTGTGATGTTTGCGAAGCGCGCCCTGTTGGAGCAGATCAACTTTCCGAAACTCGTGCCCGCGCCGGATTACGCGCCTGAGAATGCTGAGACGGGAACTCAGAATCAGGAAGGCATGGTCGGCGCTGCGGCAGCAGTCGATTACCTGGCGTCGCTGAGTGGAGGATTGAATCGTCGTGAGAGTCTGCGCAGTGTGTTTCAGGAAATGCACGTGCGCAACATGCGGTTGTTTGATCGTTTGTGGAATGCACTAGCTTTGATGCCGCGAGTCAAACTCTATGGTCCGCCACCTGACGCGGCACGCACGCCGACGCTCGCCTTTACAATCGATGGTTGCGCTTCAACGGACGCGGCGCGTCGTCTCGCTGAAAAAGGGCTCTTCCTCTCGCACGGCGACTTCTATGCCGCGACTGTTATCGAACGTCTCGGCCTCGAACCCGAAGGATTAATTCGCGCGGGCTGTGCTTGTTACACGAATGACGAAGAGATCGACCGCCTGATCGACGCGGTGAAAGACATCTGATCCGCGTTTATTCGCATGAATCCGCGGCTGCATTGATGAAATCTGCAAGTAGACCGTAAGCAGTGCTCTGTAAATTCGGGCGGTGCGAAGTGATCGTCAAACCCGGAATGGTGTCGAGTTCAAAATGAATGGCGAGCGAAGTACCACGCACGGCGCCGAGTGGATCAGTCAACGCGATCTGCTCCGGTCGTACAGAAGCGGTGACAGAACCATCCGTGTTAACGGTCGCGCGTGAGATCAGCTTGTAAGGCTTGCCTTCGACTCGCGCGGCTTGAAGGGTCGCCGGATCTAAACTTCGGATTCCTTCGCGTCTCACGTCGGCCGGCAAAAGGGGCGCTCGCAAAATCACGTGCGCAATCGCGCAGACTTTCATGATCGAATCCCAACCTTCGATGTCGTGAGTTGGATCAGTTTCCGCAACGCCGAGTTCCTGCGCCGTCTTTACACCTTCCGCAAAGCTGCGGCCGGCTTCCATCGTCTCGAGAATCACGTTTGTAGTTGAGTTGAAAGCGCCGCTGAAGCCGCGGACTTTTGCAGCCGGCAGAGTCTCGCGAAAGAGCGAGAACACGGGCGCGCTGTCGAGCACCGTCGCTTCAAACATGAATCGTTTGCCTTTTGAGAGCGCGAGTTCGTTGAGCTCGTCGTATGCATAGACGAGCGGCGCCTTGTTCGCCGTGATCGTGTGAGCACCGGCTTGCAGTGAGGCTTTTAGATATTGAATCGCTGGCTGACCCGTTTCCGGATTGAGTGAAGTCGTTTCGAAAACAACGTCCGGCTTCGCGCGTGCGAGCCACTCATTGAGCCCCGCTTCCGACGCAGTTTGATCGTTACCCGCGAGCAGCGTGGCAACATCAATAGCTTTGTCACTCGCGCGCCAACCCATGCGACGCGTAGCGACACCAGTGATCTCCCATTCGATGCCATAGTTGTCGCGCAGCTCCGCCGTCTTCGAAACAAACAACCGCGCGAGCGCGCGTCCGACATTTCCAAAACCAAGAAAGCAAAGTCTGTATCGTTTCATGTATGATGTGACCGGATTTTCGTTTTAATAGTTATGAAACAGTATCACGATTTGCTGCGATCGATCCTGGATCATGGCACCGAACATCGCGATCGCACGGGCGTCGGAACGATCTCGCATTTCGGTTTCCAGACCAGATTCGATCTGCGCGACGGGTTTCCGATCGTCACTACGAAACGTGTTCCATTTCGCTGGGTCGCGGAGGAGTTGTTCTGGTTTCTATCCGGCGACACAAGCGAGACGAACCTGCGCGCGCGCGGTGTAGATATCTGGGCCGAGTGGGCCGACGAAGAACACACTGCGAAGTTTGGGCGACCAGCGGGCGATCTTGGACCAGTTTATGGTTATCTCTGGCGATCGTTTGGTGGAGATTATCCCGAGCAGAACGGCGTGGACCAGATTGCCAACCTGCTAAAACAGATTCGCACAAATCCCGATTCGCGTCGCTTGATCGTTACCGGCTGGGATCCACGCCAGGCGGACAACGTCGATCTTCCTCCGTGCCACACGCTGTTTCAGTTCAAAGTCGAGAGGGGTCGCGTGCTTCACTGTCAGCTCTATCAACGTTCGGCGGACGCGTTTCTCGGCGTGCCCTTCAACATCAGCTCTTACGCGCTGCTGACGCATCTAATCGCGCACGTTACGGAGCTCGAAGTCGGCGACTTTGTTTACACGCTCGGCGATTACCACATTTACAAAAACCATTTCGAGCAGGTAAAGCAATTGCTGTCGCGCGAGCCACTGCCGCTGCCTCAGTTGGAGATTAACGATCCGCATCATGAGTTAAGCGGCCTTGAAGGTTTGCTGTCGGCCAGGTACGAACACTTGAATCTGGTCGGCTACAAGTCACACGGAAAGATTGCCGCGCCCGTCGCGGTATAGAGAACGATGATCATCGGCATTGCAGCAGTTGATCGAAAAGGCGCCATCGGCAAAGGCGGGAAGCTGCCGTGGCACTACTCCGCCGACATGAAGTTTTTTCGTGACACGACGACGGGACATGCAGTCGTGATGGGGCGCAAGACCTGGCTCACGATTGGCAAGCCGTTGAAGAACAGACTGAACATCGTGCTTAGTCGCGATGCGACTATCGAGCCGCAGGAATCGCTGGTGGTCTTTAGCGACATTGAATCGGCGCTCTCGTTCAGCCATTCACTCACGACGGATCTCTTCGTCATCGGCGGTGCACAGATCTACGAGGCATTCCTGCCGCACATCGAAAAGTGGATTATTACGGAAGTGCCGTTAACGGTCAGCGGCGCGGACGCGTTTATGCCGAAGGATTATCTGGATGGATTCAAGGTTGTGGATTCAAAATCACTCGAACAAAACCTGGTCGTGAAGTTTTATGAACCACAGATTACACAGATAGATCCGGATTAAAATCTGTGTAATCTCTGGTTAAAACAACGCGTCGAGTGCCTCATCAACCGAGCGCACGCCCACGACCCGTACACCTAACAGCTTCTCAAGCCCCGCGACGTTCGAAGCCGGTAAAACAATCTTCTTAAATCCCAGCGCCTGCGCTTCGCGTGCGCGCACCGAAGCCTGCATTGCGCCTCGCACTTCGCCCGTCAGTCCAATCTCTCCAAACACAGCAGTGTGCGGATCGACAGTCATGTTTTTGAAACTCGAAACAATCGCGGTCACCACGCCGAGATCCGCTGCGGGTTCATCAACTTCAAGCCCACCGGCGATGTTCACAAACACGTCGTCACCGGTGAGTTGCAGACCAGAACGCTTCTCCAGCATCGCTATCAACAACGCGACGCGGTTCTGGTCCAACCCCTGCGTCATTCTGCGTCCGGTGCCATACTTCGTCCCCGAAACGAGTGCCTGAATCTCAACCAGCAAAGGTCGTGTGCCTTCCATACACGCCGTGACGATCGAGCCGGCGACGTTCTGCGGTCGCTCCTGCAAAAACATCTGCGACGGATTTGCAACCGGCATCAATCCCGCGCCAGTCATCTCAAACACTCCGACTTCATTAGCAGCGCCAAAGCGATTCTTCACCGCGCGCACGATCCGATGGTTGTGATGACGCTCGCCTTCGAAATAAAGCACGGTGTCAACAATGTGCTCGAGGATCTTCGGACCAGCAATCGAGCCGTCCTTAGTGATGTGTCCGATTAAAAAGATCGGAACGCCACGCGTCTTCGCGAGCATTAAAAACTGGTGCGCGACTTCCCTAACCTGCGACACGGATCCCGGCGCCGAGTCGATGACGCTCGAAAAAACAGTCTGGATCGAATCGACAATGATCGCGCCGGGCTTTAGTCGCTCGATCTCGTTGATGATGTTTTCGAGATTGGTTTCAGGCAGGAGATAGACGTTCTTTGCGTCAACTGCAAGACGTTCGCCGCGCAACTTGATCTGGCGTTCCGATTCCTCACCGGAGACGTAAAGCACGAGCGCACCCGCCGCACTCAGTTGGTCGGCGACCTGAAGTAACAGGGTGCTTTTGCCGATACCCGGATCGCCACCGATCAAAACAAGCGTGCCGGGCACGATGCCGCCGCCGAGTACACGATCAAACTCAGTGACGCCGGAAGGAATGCGAACGTCATCCTGAGATTCGATCTCTGTGAAAGGAATCGCTGAGACGTTGCGAGATGAAAAACCGTTGCGGCGGACGGGTTGTGCTTTCTCTTCGACGAGTGAGTTCCACTCGCCGCACTCGGGACACTTACCCAACCACTTGCCGGCTTTGTGGCCGCAGTTTTGACAAACAAAGATAGTTTCTTTTTTCATCCAGAAAATTAGCCGCAGATTAACACAAATAAACGCGGATCAGATCCGCGTTCATCTGCCTAGATCTGCGGCTTACAGCAACTCTTTCACATTCTCAGTCGGGCGGCCGAGCACCGCGCGGTCGCCGCGTTCGACGATTGGTCGTTGCAGCAGGTCGGGATGTTCAATCATCAATGCGATCAACTCGCTGTCACTAAACTTGTCCTCAGCCAAACCCAACTCCTTGTAAGCGGGCTCGCCCTTGCGCAGCAGATCGCGCGGCTTGAGATTCATTTTGCGGATTAGTTCAGTCAGCTTCTTTCGTGTCAGCGGCTGAACGTAGTAGTTGACCTTTTCAAACGAGACACCACTCTCACGGAGCAGCTTGTCCATTTCGCGACACTTGGTTCAAGTCGGTTTTTCGTAAATCGTAATCTTGTCTTCCATGGTCTACGGAAAAATCCCCCTCACGCTGGTTGCTTCCGCCACTCGCGCGACCGCCAGGATATAAGCGCCGGTACGCATGTCGGTGTTGTAACGTTGAGCCTGTTCATGAACGGAGTTGAAGGCCGTCTTGATCGTCTGTTCGAGAGTTTCGTTGATCTGGCGTTCTGACCAGAAAAACGAGTTCTGGTCCTGAACCCATTCGTAATAACTGACGGTGACGCCGCCTGCATTCGCAAGAATATCGGGTATGAGCATCACACCTTCATCCTCGAGCACTCGATCCGCTCCCGGCGTTGTTGGACCATTCGCGAGCTCAGCAATGATCTTCGCTTTTACTTTGCCGACGTTTTTCAGTGTGATGGCGTTCTCGAGCGCGGATGGCAGGAGGATGTCACAGTCAAAACTGAGAACATCATCGCAATCCATCTCTTTCGTGCCTTTTACGCCCGCCAGGGACTTCGTTTCTGCTTTGTGTTTTATCGCCGCCGCGATGTCGATCCCACTCTCGGCGTAAACGGCGGCTTTCGAATCACACGCAGCCACGACCTTCGCACCATCTTCAGCCACGAGCCGCGCAATGTTCAATCCTGCATTCCCGAAACCATGCACTGCGACGCGCGCGTCTTTCAGATCCATTCCCTTGACGCGACAAGCCTCGCGCAGTGCGTATAGACAACCGCGCGCAGTCGCTTCCGCACGTCCTTGCGAACCGCCGAGTGAGATCGGTTTGCCGGTGACGACGCCGAGCTCCGTGTGACCACGCACCATCGAGATCGTATCCATGATCCACGCCATCGTCTGTTCGTCGGTGTAGACGTCGGGCGCGGGGATGTCGCGGTCTGGTCCAATGATAGGCGCGATCTCAAAAGCGTAGCGGCGCGTGAGTCGCTCGAGTTCGCTTTTCGAAAGACTTTTAGGATCACAAACTACGCCACCCTTGCCGCCGCCGTAAGGAATCCCGACGGTGGCGCACTTCCAGGTCATCCATGAAGCCAAGGCTTTGACTTCGTCGAGCGTGACGTTGGGATGATAACGAATGCCGCCCTTTGCCGGTCCACGCGCAATGTTATGTTGCACGCGGTATCCTTCAAACACCTGCACGTCGCCGCCGTCCATCTTCACGGGAATGGAAACAATCAGTTGCCGTTTGGCATTCTCCAAAACGTGCCGCATCGATGGGTCTAAGTCGAGGTAATCCGCTGCGCGATTGAACTGTGCCTTAGCAATTTCGAAGGGATTGAGTTCTTCCTGGAACGCCTTTTGGGTCGCCATATATGATCTGCTCCTGCGCTAAGTGTGGGACTCGGAGAGCGTGCTAATCCTAAGTCGGCGGCGATTAGGTTTCAAGCTGGGAACCAGTTTCGCACAGGCGGTGTCTAATCTGCCGAGTAAGCTCCCGCGACCCGAATGGCACCGGCAACTTAGCGGAGGAACTCGATGTTTAATAATTTGATTGAATCCACCTCGCATGCGAGGGAGTTCAAGCGACGCGGCTCGTTTGTACTCTTTACCACTGCGACGTACGTGGTCCTTTTCGTTGTTACCGGTGTCATTAGCATCTACGCTTACGACGCGCGACTCGAGGAGCAAAGTCTTGAAATCGTGACGCTGATATCGCCGCAGGATCTCGCGCCCGAGCCGGATAACATTCCAGCAGCAGAAGTGGATCGTCCACGAGAAACGTCGAACAATCCCAATGCGATCACTGAGCGTGCCGAGGCGATGCTTAGTGTCAATCATCCGGAGGTACCACCGCCCACTATTGGGACCACTCCGAACGTAAACCCACCGATTCCGGATGGTCGTGATTATACAATTACGGGCCGTAACTACGATCCGGGACCAGCAGGCGGTCCGCCATCTCCGGCCGGCAGTGGAGGTCGGGCCATAGCTCCATCGCGGCAACTAGTTCCAGTTGACGATCAACCTCCGCCGCCACCCGAGCCGCCGAAACCACCGAAGGTTGTCAGCAAGGGAGTGATTACGGGTTTAGCGACTTACTTACCGAAGCCCGTGTACACCGAAATAGCCAAGCGCGCACGCGCACAGGGATCGGTTAGCGTGCAAGTGCTGATCGATGAAACGGGCCGCGTGATTTCAGCAAAGGCGATGACTGGCAGTCCATTTCTTGCACCTGAAGCGCAGAAGGCTGCGATGCAGGCGCGCTTCGCACCAACCCTACTCAGCAATCAACCGGTGAAAGTCTCGGGAGTCATAACTTACAACTTCGTGCTTGGTAACTGAGGCTTCTTAAAAGTTGCGCAAGCCAAGGGCAGCGCCAACTACGGAGGAACTATGTTTAAAAATCTGATTGAATCCAGTTCGCATGCCAAAGAGTTCAAGCGGCGAGGATCATTCCTGCTCTTCACCACGGGCACGTACGTCGTTCTCTTCGTTGTTACTGGTGTTATCAGTATCTACGCTTACGACGCGCATCTGGAGAATCAAAGCACGCAGTGGGAAGTCACTCTTATGCCAGTGGTTCCGCAGGATCCACCCGCGGAGACAGTGAGAAACACTATTCGTCCGGCATCGACCCGAGATAATTCAGTAACTCGCTCGACGCGTGTCGGTGAATTAATCGACAGTGTCTCCAATCCGAATAAGGTTCCAGTGCACGTCGGCACAGTTGCACCAGATTTTCCACCGGCTCGTCCCGATTCTGTGCTGGGAGCAGTAAATGCGGATCCGCCCGTAGCGGGATTAACTGGGGGCGTTCCCGGCGGCACTGGCACAAGATCAGTGATTGAGATTTCCGATCCGCCGCCTCCACCTCCACTACCGACTCCCACGCCTGCGGTTCCCAAGGTTGTTCGACTTTCGCCGACCGTACTGATCAGCAAAGCAATCTCTTTGCCGAAGCCCAACTACCCGGCAATGGCAAAACAAATAAGACTACAAGGAAGCGTCAACGTGCAGGTGTTCATCGATGAAACCGGGAAGGTAATTTCAGCCAGGGTGATTTCCGGTCATCCGTTGCTCGTGCCCGAAGCTCAACGAGCGGCGACGCAGGCTCGCTTTTCGCCGACGATGATCGGCGATCATGCGGTAAAGGTATCGGGAGTGATCACATATAACTTCGTGTTGCCGTAGATCCATTCCTGCCAAAGCAAAGAGGTACGAAAGAAGATCCTTCCGTACCTCTCCCGCCATGAAAAGTTAACAGGAGCAGTGATTAGGAGCAGTAAAGTGAGATCGCCTGCTCCTGTATCCTGCTCCTGCGTGCTTAGATCGATCGCACCCAGCGATCGATCTCGTCCATCGCGTTTTCAAAAACCTGTTCCTGCGGCATGCCAATTTTTTTCGGAGCTTTGAACGAATGATCGCCGCCTTCGATCGAATAGATCTTCGCGGCGGGTCGCAGACTTTTAATGTAAGGTTGAATCTCGTCCGGTGTGCCGAGCGCGTCGCGAGTGCCCTGCACAAACAACATCGGTTTGTGAATGTGTTCAAGGTGCTCAACCCGTAGCTTCGAAGATTGGCCAGGCGGATGCAGTGGATAACCGAGAAACACGAGTCCAGCAACGTCATCCGCAAACGCTTCCCTTTCTTCACCGGCCATCACTTGTGACGCGATTCGCCCGCCCATCGACTTCCCACCAATCACCAAACGATTCTTCTTGAGCTTCTTGTGGCTGAGTGCAGTTTCAATGACGGCACGAAAGCAAGCCTCGAGCTTCGGCTTTTGATCGGGAACGGATCGTCCCTGTTCCATGTAGATGAAGTTGAACGTCATCACGTCGAGGCCACGCGACGCCAGGCCTTTCGCAAACATGCGCATGAAACCACTAGATTGGTTCGCGCCCGCACCATGGCCCAACGCGACGGTTATACCCGCGTGGTTTTTTTTATCCGCCGGATAAACAAGCGCCGTGACGGCTTCTTTATCGTTGACCTGTATCGTTAGTTGCTCAGCTTCGTCCGGCATTCAGAGAATCAAACCTCTTTAGCGAGCATTTTTAAGGCGTCCTGCAACTCACTCTTAAAACGATTCGCGACTCCGGTTTGCACACTCGGCGAACTCTTGCCGAAGTACGCCAGATTGCCGTCGGGTTTTCTTCGGCCACGTTCCGCGTAGATCGCGCGAATGAGTTGTTCGTCATATTGCGGATCAGCCGGTTTACAACTCAACGTGGCCAAAGCGCGATTCACGATCGGCGTTGCCGGACCGTGTTGCACAGCGGTCGACCACACTACGTTTTGGACCGCGTTGCTTCTGGTGTTTACATCGACATACGTGTCGTTGAGTATTTTGGCAACCAGTGGATCGTAATGAGTTCTCTTGATGTACTGGTGCTGGCATTTCTGAAAAGCGTCCGTGTCGCTGGCAGCGATTCTTTTCCAGCATGCTGAGAAGTCAGCGGTTCCGGGCGTGAGATTTGAAAAATCCTTGAGCCATGGAAAATCATTTTGCGTCACGAATCGTCTCGCCGTGCCCGTTTTAGTTGCCATTTGATAAGAGCCGTAAGAAACACCACCTGGATCACCTACGCCCGAAGAGACCACCCCTGGTCCGCGTCCACCCGTTTCGTATTTCGCTGAAAGTATGCCCAGCTCATCCGCGAGAGCCTTGCCCAGCGCACCCGCGGCCTCATACGTCGACGCGGCCTCTGGCTCCGGATTGTATGTGGGCGGAGGAGCAGCAGCCGCGGATGCTGAGATGGCGGGAAGTGGTTTCGTATCGTCGGTCGAACCAGCGGGCACGCCGGTTGAATCAGCGGGTAAGTTGATAACGTCGCCGACCTTGATTCGATTTGGATCCTTCACCTGCGGATTAGCCTGGAGTAACTGCGCCAACGTCACGCCATTGCGCGTAGCGATTCTTGAAAGAGTGTCGCCAGGCTTCACGGTGTAAGTCATTCTGGGCCTCCTTTAGTAAATTGGGCGATTTCTTAATCGATCAAAAATAGATAACTGTAGGATTACTGCGGGAGAGTGAATACTACACTAAACATAAACTCTCGGCACGCGTTCGGATACGCCGCACGTCACTTCATACGACAGCGTTCCGGCTATTCGCGCCAGGTCTTCGGCCGGGATCTTTAGTTCGGGCTGTTGCCGGTTCCAGCCGAGTAAGGTTACCTCGTCGTCAAGTTCCACTTGAGGAACATTCGTCACGTCTATGAGTGTCAAGTCCATCGAGATTCGTCCCACGACCGGAGCAAAAACACCGCGCACAATAACGTGAGCACGATTCGATAGTCCGCGCATGTAACCGTCGTGATAACCGACCGGCAATGTCGCGATCAAACTACGCCGCGATGCTTCAAAGGTGCAACCATAACCGATCGTCTCACCGGCTGGTACCCACTTTAACAAACTTATGCGCGAGTGTAGCGACATCACGGGCAGCAGTCCGGGATCGGTCGTTGTTGTCAGCGGCAGAACGTCACGCCAGAGTCCGTACAGCACACCGCCTGGTCGCACGAGGTTTCCCCACGCGCCACGATGTCCGAAGATGCCGGCGGAGTTTGAAAGGTGCAGATGAGTGGGACGATAACCATGCTCGCGAAATACAATCACTGACTCGTCAAAACGCTGAATCTGATCGTGAGTCAAAGGCTGGCAGGTATTGTCATCGGCGGCAGCGAGGTGACTCATGATCCCATCGATGCGCACGTTGCGAAAGTGCGCGAGTGCGTCGACGAATTCGCTTAGTTGATCGAAGCGGACTCCCAAACGTCCCATGCCGGTATCGACTTTAACGTGAACGTCCGCGACAACTCCCGCGTTTGCCGCAGCCTGATTCAGCGCGTCGATCATGTCGAGACGATAAACCACCGGCGTTAAATTATTCTGGATGCAGGCAGCCGACTGTCCCGGCCAGAAACCTCCGAGACAGAGCAATGGTTGAGTAATACCTGCGGAACGCAGTTCGATTCCCTCTTCGGGAAGCGCGACGCCAAACCAGTCGGCGCCTTCGTTCGCCAAACGGCGCGCGCAGGCAACAGCTCCGTGTCCGTATGCATTGGCTTTGATTACGGCCATCACGCGAGCCACCGGACTCACGCGTTGACGAACCCGATTGAAGTTTGCCGCAAGGTTGTTGAGGTCGATCTCAGCCCATGTCGGACGCCGCGCGAAGGTGTTTTCCGGGTCTTTGGAAGAAGACATGGCGGTCAGTTTACTGTAATCCGCGTCGCACTCGGAATGTGTTACACTGGCGTCACCCACCTCACTTTAGTACTAAGGAGAAAAAAATCCTCATGATGAGTAACGAAGAATGGGAACGGAAAATGGAGTTTCTGCTCAACCAGCAGGCTAGGTTCGATGCGGAGATGTATGAGCTGAAAGAAGCCCAGAAGAAAACTGACCAGCGCTTCGCACAAACAGAAGAACAGATCGGCCACCTGGCCGGTTTTATGAGTGAGGGGTTTAGCCTCATTATGACCCTTTTTAAGAAAACTGATGCGGGAATAAAAGAACTCACGGAGTCGCAAAAACTCACGGACGAGGCGCTCCGAAAACTCATTACCAGATTTGATCGCCACCTCAGCGAAGATCATCCTGGACTTGAGAACTAAATAACCCTTAAACGAAACCTTTACTGCTCCCCCGACAGGAAAGGACTTTATGAAGATCTTCATTGCGCTGTTTCTCGCCGTCGTGCTCTGCACTCTTCAAACCGGCGCAGTACAGGCGAAGGCTGCGCCGCAAACCCGAGACAACTGGCGGAGCGTTCGCACTAACAATCTCTTCGTCATCGGCAACGCCGACGCCGAGAAACTACGCCAGGTCGCAACGTGGCTCGAATTCTTTCACAGCAGCTTCGCACGTCTCGTCTCGCGCAACGTGCTCAACCCGTCCGTGCCCACCACCGTGATCGTCTTTCGTGACGACGCTTCGTTCACGCCGTTCAAACCACTCTACCAGGGCCGGCCCGCCAACGTTGCCGGTTTCTTTCTACCGGGCGACGACGTCAACTACATCGCGCTCTCACTCGATCCGAGTGAAAGAGATCCTTATGCAGTCGCGTTCCACGAGTACGTACACCTGCATCTCCGCGACAACGTGCCCAATGCGCCTTTGTGGCTGAACGAAGGACTCGCGGAACTCTTCGGCTCGCTGCAATTCTCAGGCAATGATGCTTTACTCGGCGTGCCACTGAATTCCTACCTACGCATCCTGCGCGAACACGAACTCCTGCCACTCGAAACGCTCTTTTCGATCGGCACAAACTCGCCGCACTACAACGAGCAGGACAAAACAGGAGTCTTCTACGGTCAATCGTGGGCTCTGGTCCATTACCTGATGCTTGGCGATAGCGGCCGCCAGGAACAGTTCAAAAGATTTCTGCAACAAGTGAACCGAGGTGTGAGTACGGCGAAGGCAATCGAAGATTCATTCGGTATGACTCTCGACAGGTTGCAAGAAGACTTACGCGCGTATGTGCGTCGCGGCGAGTTGACCGCACAACGCATCTCCGGCGTTAACGATCCACAAGCCTATACTGCGTACACGGCGATGCAGCGCAGTTCACTCACTGAAGGCGAGGCAAACTACTACCTGGGAGATCTATTACTGCAGCAAGGTCGCGGCGCGGATGCCGAACGTTACCTGAAGCAGGCCATTGCTCTCGATCCCAGTTTCGTTCCGTCTTATACGTCGCTTGGCATGCTCTATGCTCGGCTCCATCGCTACTCTGATGCGAAGAAGTATTTGCAAAAAGCGGCCGCCACGCCTCAGACATACCTGGTCCATTACGTTTATGCATACATACTGAGCCGCGAAGGAATTTCTGCGGACGGCATCGTTTCGGAATACTCAGCCGAGAATGCCGCGCTGATTCGCGAGCAGCTACAACGCGCCATCAAGCTCGAGCCCAACCACGCAGCGGCGCATCATTTACTCGCAATCGTGAATTACATCAGAAATGAACGACTCGACGAAGCTCTCGAAGCGGCTCAAAAGGCTCATCAACTCGCACCGGCAGACAAGAACTATTCGGAACTCCTCGATCGCATTCAACTCGCGCGCACCGATCCGGCAGCCGCGCGCCGATCGCGTGAACCCGTGAAGAGCGCAGCGATCGCTGAACCACCGAAAGTCGGATCATCTCGCATGCTTGGTGGTGAAAGCAGCGGCACGATAGTTAACGATGGGCAGTCAGTCACAAACTCCGGTTCACTTACAGTTGACGAATTGCTGAAGCGGTTCGTCGAAGCGATGGGCGGTCCGGCTGCGATCAAGGCGGTTAACAGCCGCGTGACAAAGGGCACGCTCGATATAACAGGCGTTAGTAGAGGTGGCGCTTTCGAGTCTTACGCCGTGGCGCCGAACAAAGCTTTTACTTTGATTCAGGCACATCCGCTGGGAGTAGTCAGGCTGGGCTTCAACGGACGTGTCGGATGGACCACGAGCGCAAGTGGCAGGCGCTTGCTCAAAGGTGTGGAGTTGGCGAAGTTGCAGCGTGATTCGGATTTTTATTCATGGCTCAACATAAAAACCGTTTACGCAAAGGTTACCGTGCCGGGAATGAGCAAGATTGGATATCGAGACGTCTACGTGCTCGAACTGCAACCAGCCACCGGACCGGTGGAGAGACTGTATCTCGATGCGAAAACATTTTTGCCAGTGCGCATCAATTTTGTAAGCGTGGTGGGGACGGTTTCAGAGCCGGTTGAAACTTACCTTGATGATTGGCGGGAAGTCGACGGGATCAAATACCCATTCACGGTCAGCGAGCGTTTTTCAAAGCTGACACTGATGTTCACCGTCAAGGAGATCAAACATAACATCGCAATCGATGCGAGCGTCTTCGAACCTAAATAGGTCGTATAAGGCGACCTATTCCCCCCTACTCGCGAAACAAATTATCGAATCGCATACTCGAGGGCGTGAAGCGCAAGTCAACCGTACCGGTTGGACCATTCCTCTGCTTCGCGATGATCAACTCAGCAACGTTCTTTCGATCCTCAGGCATCGCCTCGCGTTCTTCCGGCGACTTGTACTGCTCCTCGCGGAAGATAAACGCCACCACATCCGCGTCCTGTTCCAACGCGCCCGACTCGCGCAGGTCTGCGAGTTGTGGACGATGATCGGAACGCGACTCAGGCGCGCGCGAAAGCTGCGACAACGCGACGAGTGGCACATTCATTTCCTTCGCGAGTCCCTTCAACTCGCGCGAAATCTGCGAAACTTCCTGCTGGCGCGACTCAACGCGTTTGCTCGAACCCGACATCAACTGCAAGTAGTCGACGATAATCAAATCCAACTTCTTCTGTTCCGCCGCAAGACGTCGCGCCTTCGCACGCATCTCCAACACACTCAGACCCGGTGTGTCGTCGAGAAAGATCTTCGTGTCGGCAAGCACGCCGAGCGACTTCGCGATCTGCGCCCATTCGAGTCGCGAAAGAAAACCGTTGCGAAAACGCTGCGCGTCGATGTTGCCCTGCGAACAGAGCATGCGCATCACGAGTGACTCCTTCGACATTTCGAGTGAGAACACACCAACAACAGCGCCCGCGAGAATCGCTGCATTCTCAGCCAGCATCAGTGCGAAACTCGTCTTGCCCATCGAGGGACGCGCCGCAAGTATGATCAGATCCGACGGCTGCAAACCGGAAGTAATCTTGTCGAGATCCGCGAATCCAGTGGTGAGCCCGGTCAGGACTGCGGCTCGACCCTCCATCTCCTGAACCTTTTCGAGCAGTTGCTCGGCGATTGGCTTCACGTGCATGAAACCCTGGCGAATACGTTCGTCAGCGAGTTGAAAGATCGCCTGCTCGGCATGGTCCAGAATGATTTCGGGTTCGTCTTCTTCGGCGAGCGCTTCCTGTGTGATCTTGTTCGAAGTCTTGACTAATTGTCGCAGCATCGACTTCCCGCGCACGACTTTCGCGTAGTGAACGATGTTCGTCGAGTGCGGTAGACCGTACGTCAGGTTCGTGATGAAACTAACACCGCCAACAGCTTCGAGAGAGTTCTCTTTCTTGAGTTCTTCACCAATCAGGATCGGATTGATCTCAGCGCCGCGCTCAAAGAGTGCGATCATGGCGACAAAGATGCGACGGTGCGAAGGAACGTAAAAATCTTCGGGGCGAAGTTGTTCGATCGCCTGGCTGATCAAACCGTTGTCGAGCAGGATCGCGCCGAGAATGGCACGCTCCGCTTCAGAACTGTTGGGCAGAGCACGTTCAAAAGGTTGTTCGCGAATGAGATCAGGAGTGGCCATGAACTGATTATGAAGTTTCTATTTTCGCTTGCGGATATTTTCTAAAAGAACGGCGCCGCAAGTTTACGAGAACCTGCGGCGCCAGACTATACGTTACAGTGTTTTATCTGTTTACTCTGCGGCTGTTTCTTCTTCGCTGCTCTGCTTTGCCAGTTCAGCTTCCTGCTCGGGGGACAGGTGCCCAACGATCACTTCACCTTCCGGCGCCACCCTGACCTTCAGATCGATCGTGACGTCACGATGCAATCTAATCGGTACCGTGTATTCACCAACGCGCTTCAAAGGCTCGCGCAGGTGAATGCGATGACGATCGATCTCGTAACCGCGCTCCTGCAACGTCTCGGCGATATCCATCGACGTGACACTGCCGTAAAGCGCGCCCTGCTCGCCCGCTTTTCGTTTGAACTCGAGTTGGAGCGTACCGATCTGTTGTGCCTGTCCTTCTGCCGTCGCACGCTCTTTGGCTTCTTTCTTCAACAACGCGGCGCGCTCGGCTTCGATGCCTTTGACGTTCCCCGCCGTCGCTTCGACCGCGAGATTGCGCGGCAGCAAATAGTTGCGTGCGTAACCAGCCCTTACCCTTACAATCTCGCCGCGCGCTCCGAGGTCATCTACATCTTCGCGCAAAAGTACTTTCGTGTGTGCCATCTTCCTTCTCCTCTGCCGCTCTTTTAGTCGGTCGTGTACGGAAGCAGCGCGATGTTGCGGGCGCGCTTGATTGCTTCCGCCAGCATGCGCTGATGCGTCGCACAATTACCGGAGATTCGTCTCGGCAGGATCTTGCCTCTTTCAGGCAGGTAGTTCTGCAACAGCTTTACGTCTTTAAAATCGATCAGATCGACTTTGTCGATACAGAAACGACAAACGCGTCGACGATGCATACGGCGACCACCGCCGCGGCCACCCATTGGCCGTCTATCACCATCGTCGTCAGAGTCGTAGCCACCGCGATTGCGGTCTTCATAGTTGGTTGACATAAATTATCCTCTTAACTCGATCAAGAACCTATTCGCCGGCCTCGGCAAAGTCCATCGCCGGACCACGACGCGGCGCAGATGATCCACCATGCGCGGGACGCTTCGCAGCCTTACGCGCCCGGCGTTCCTTCAACTTCGCAGCGCGCCGACGATCTTCGTCAACTCGCACGGTGATGTATCGCAGTACGCGATCGTTCACGCGCATGCGGCGCTCGAGCTCAGCAATCTCACGGCCTGAGCCTTCGATCTCGAGCAGCACAAACGTACCGTCTTTGTGGTGCAGGATCTCGTAGGCGAGCTGGCGTTTGCCCATCGTCTCGGCCTTGGTCACCGTAGCACCCTGATCGGTCACGATCTGCGAGAAGCTCTCGGTGAGTTTCGGCACTTCCTCATCGGCCGTCGGGTCTACTATGAACACCACTTCGTACTGTCTCTTTGTATCCAAATCAAACCTCCAGTCAGGTCCCACTTATTAATTTCGTCAGTTAAATTCGCTCATTGCCCGTAAAGCGCCATCCCTGATGATCGTTCGTATCGCGTTCGCGCTCTGTTCCAGGACTTCGGCCACACGGGCACGTTCGCTGCGCGGGAACGTGTCGAGCACAAATTGCTTCGAATCGGAAATCGGATGATCGGGTTGAATCCCGATTCGCAATCTCAAAAACTCGTTCGTCCCAAGCGAAGCGATGACCGACTTGAGACCGTTGTGTCCGCCCGCTGAACCACGTTCGCGAATGCGAATCGTTCCGAGCGGCAGCGCGAGGTCGTCAGAAATCACTACCAACTCCTCGATGGGCGACTCGCTCTGAATCTTCGCAAGCAGACATGACACCGCATGTCCACTCAGATTCATGAACGTCTGCGGTTTCGCGAGCTTTGTCACGGCGCCTGCAACCTGCCCACGTCCGACCAGCGAACTGCACTCGCGACGTCCAACCACAATCCCTTCATCCTGGGCCAACTTGTCAATCAACATGAACCCGAGATTATGTCGAGTCCATTCGTACTCTTTGCCGGGATTTCCCAAACCGACGATAAGCATGGCTTGCCGCAAAAGGCACAAAATGCACAAAATGAAATTTGAACCTTTGTGCTTTGTGGCCTTACTCTGCTTCCTCGCCCTCTTCTTCCTTCTTGCCCTTGCCAATGACTTCGGGTTCGGCAGGCTCTTCACCTTCAGGCGCCGGCGCCGGAGCAGCCTCTTCCTTCACGATGCCGACAGTGGCGATCACCTGCTCCGCATCAGTCAAAATCTCAACACCCGGGCCGACCGGAATATCGGAAACGTGCAAAACGTCGTGCACGTCAAGGTTTGAAACGTCCAAATCCAACGAATCGGGAATCTCTCGCGGCTCGCAGCGGATTTCGATTTCACGGATGATCTGCTCCAACACGCCCTGCTTCTCTTTGACACCAAACGGTTCACCAACCAGGTGCAGCGGCACCGTCACTTCAATCTTCTGTCCTTTAACCAACCGCGCCAGATCCGCGTGAATAAGTCGACCCTTCACCGGATCGATCTGTCGATCGTGAAACATTACTTCGCTGGTTCCAACTCCCTCGACGTCGATCGTAAAGATCGTATTTCGTCCGGATTCGGAGCGTAGGATTGCAGCCAGGTCACTGAGCTGAGCGACGGCAGCGACTGTCTCACCGTCACCGCCGTAGACTGTGATGGGCACCATGCCATCGCGTCGCGCGCGTCGCGCATCGTTCTTGCCGCGACCTTCACGCACTTTTGCCTGCACCTTGAAATCTTTTTTCTCCGCCATGATTTTCTCCCTCACACAAACTTTCAGCGACCCGGGCTTCCATCACTTTGGTGGCCCAGGTCGCTGATGGTCTTCTTTAAGCCATCAGTGTTTGCCCTTCGCTATACGAAGAGCGAGGAAACCGAAGTCTCCTCGTGGATCGACTTGATCGCTTTCGCCAGAAGCGGCGCGATACTTAGTACTTTAATTTTATCAAGCTCGCACGCGTGGTCGCGTAGCGGAATCGTATTAGTAACGATTATTTTTTCAATGTCCGAGTCGCGCAGTAGTTCTACTGCCTTGCCGGAAAACACCGGATGCGTGAAGCACGCATGTATTCGTTCAGCGC
>DATEWS010000403.1:0-4506 GCA_035257785.1 Pyrinomonadaceae bacterium | reverse complement strand
CCCTGGTTACCCACCACAAACAAGCGTTAAGGCCTGAAAGGCCGAAATAGTTATTACGCCCTTTCGGGGCTGGACCGTTAACTTTTATTTTCGTTACCAGGGGCGACGCGCTTCGCGCTTGCCCCTGGCTATTATATTCCGCGCCTTCGGCGCTATGAGTTAGTGCCGCAGGCGCGCCATCATTTTCGAATCGACGTACGCCCCATCACGAAACGCGTGTTGTCGGAGCGTGCCCTCGACTTCGAAACCAAAACGCTCGTACAGGTGTATCGCTGCTTCGTTATCGGCATAGACTTCCAACTCAAGGCGCGTGAGGTTTAGCCAGTTGTCGGCGAGATCCAGAATCGCACGCATCAACGCGCCGCCGACGCCTTTGCCCTGCCATTCTTCGTGAACGGAAATGCCGATCGCGCCTGCGTGTTTGCGACGCGGTCTGTTTGGAAACGTATCGATGCTCACCATGCCCACAACACGTTCATCGATGACCGCCACGAGGTAATGAGCACTCTCCGGATTGTCGGTAATCCTGCGCCGCCAGTATTCACGCGACGGATATGGCACCTGGAGCGTACCTGAATACACTTTGTGAGACTTGAACATCTCGGCGATGCCAGTGCAATCTTCTGCCTCGACTCGCCGTATTGTTAGACGCTCGATCGACATCAACGCTCCTTAGTGAAACGACTGGGCATAGCCCCAAAACAGACGCTTTGGTGGACCAGCAAGCACACCCTGCGCGAGTTTTAGTTGGGCCATAATTCGGATCTCGGTTCTTTCGAATTGAGACGCCAGATTCACCGCACGATCGAAATCGCAGCGCGCGAAGTAACCCGCGTTCTGAGCCAGGCCCGTTAAGATCTCGCCCAGTGTGCCTTCGCCGGTCATGTTCCACTCGCCGTTGTGCAGATACCGCACTTCAAGTCCATCCAGTTTGGCTGATGCCTCAACCAGCTCGTTTAACTTCGGCACGAGCGACTCCATTATCGCAAAGCCACGATCGCTCTTCTGATAACAGTAGATCATTGCCAGCCCCATCTGCGAAGCGATCTGGTCACGCCCCGGTTTCATCGTATCGACCAATCGACTCGCTTGATTCAATAGCTTGAGCGCGGCTTTACGATCGCGATTGCCCATCTGATCTGCGGCCGAGACCAGAAATATGAACTGTAGTTGAGTTCCCTTTATTTCATTGAGTGCCTTTTGCACATCGGCGAGCTTTTCTTCATTGACTGTCGTTTGCTCTTTCACCGCGGCCACTTCTTCCAGCATCTCTTTTTGTTGTGCTGGACTAGTGCTCGCGGTCGCAATCTTTTGCGCTGCCTCGAAGTCGCCGTCGTTTAGTGCCATGCGAAATGCTCGCCAACGAATATCCTCCTTCATTTGCGGATACTTGTTCGCCAGGGCAAGAACATCGTCGACGGTCGACTCATTCGCAGCCTCCTCCAATTCGGTGTAGGGTGACGGTTGGTAGTAGTAATATCCACGACCTTTCCACTGCTCCAATTGGGCCGCCCGAGACGGATTAACTTTTTCAATGAGCGCCACCGCCGGGCCCAGCGCACTACAGATGTTTGTGCGCTCGTCGTCGTCATCCATCTTCTGGTTGCAACCGTTCGCAATAGCTGCTTTTGCAAACAGGTTCACCAGCTCAGTGAAACTTGCTTCATCGACTTCGCGAGGTTCAAAGGAACTGGCGAAGGTCAGCGCGAACTGGCGTTCGTTCCAGTCCTTCGCGAAATCGACTTCGCTGAGTTTTTGAACGATGTCTTTATAGAGTGCTGCCGCTTGCGGTTTGTGTTTGCGATTCAACCGCATCACGATTCTTCGCAGATCGTCTGAAAAGCCACGCGCCAGGATCTTACGACCGAGTTGAAGCGCTAACTCCGGACTGTTCGCAGCCACTTGCTTTGCCAGTTCGACCTCAAGAGTGTGTTCGCCCGCTTTCGCTTCGTCGCTCAACTTCAACTCAGGGCTCAGTGCCGTCGCCTTAAAGAAGTCATACGCTAACTCAGGATCGTACTTCGCAATCCGATTGATGGTCTCTGTTCGCAATCTCAGGAAAATCAACAGCGTGTGCACATCTTCAGGATCGTCAGTTTCCGTAGCCTGCAATCCCGCATTGATGTCCTGTTGGACCAAAGTAAATAACTCACGCGCGCGCGCCTCATTGTGCGGCCAAAGCGACCAGGCGATGTTCGATCCGATACGCGCGCGATTCTCCGGAGACTGCATCGTGCTCAATTGACCAGCCAGCGTTTCGAGTAACACATAGGCCTTGTCACGTAACGCTTCCTCAGCAGCATCCTTGTCCTGCGACGTCGTGGAGGTTTGCTGAGCATGAACGTAGATTGGACAGAGCGCGGCAACGATGAGGATTAGAAGTGGGAAAACTTTCTTTCGCAAAGATGTGCTCCTTAGAAACAATAGTTCTGTTTGATTAGACGCACATGGGAGACCTTTGTGCAGTTTTTTCGCTCATGCTGCGGCTCGAGAACGCCGCAACATCCACGAATACAGCAAGATGATTATGCCGACGAAGCCAAGTATGCCGAGCCACGGAGCAGGCGTGAAGTCTTCACCGACAAGCCCAAGCGGAGCGTCGTTCGCCAAAGCGACGATCAAGCCGGCATTAATCACTCCCCAAAGACTCTCGCCAACGATCAACCCGGAAGCGACAAGTGTGCCCAGCCGTTCGGCGCGTTCAGGATTCCGGGCACGTTGAGCCACGCCGTTGTACCAGTAAGAGATCACTGCACCCACGACGACGGCAAACGTGGCGGACATCGGCAAGTAGATTCCAATGCCAACGGCAAGCGGCGGAATGCGCAGCTTGTTCAATGCACCGAGAAGTGTGTCGAGCAGAATGAGACCGACGCCGACGACTGCCCCGATGCCAAGCATCTTCCATTGCAGACTGCCGCCGATTACACCCTGCGCGAGCGCGGAGATCAGTGTCGCTTGCGGTGCAGGTAACGGATGTTCCGGATCAAGGACGCCGACGTTCGCCGCGCCTGCGAAGCCATAGGCTCGCGCCAACAAGTTAAGTACGAATGGGATCACTGACGCGCCCGCAGCGACGCCGACGATGAGCGCTATTTGTTGCCGCATCGGTGATGCGCCAACGAGCTGGCCCGTTTTCAAGTCTTGCAAGTTGTCGTTGGAGATCGTTGCGCAGGCGAAGACGATCGCTGTAATGAAGAGCGCAAACGCGACGAGCGCAGGTCGCGTTCCGGCCGTCGGCGCGACGGCGAGAATCAGCACTGACGCGCATAGCACGATCGACAAAATGCCGACTCCTGAAATCGGACTGTTCGAGGCCCCGATTAGTCCGGCCATGTAGCCGCAAATGCCGGCAATCATAAACCCACCGAGTAGAACAAAAGGCACAGCGATGATCGTGAGCGTCACCGCCTTTGGCGCCAGCACGGTCGAGCGCGCAAAGTTGAATGCAAGCCAGCCTGCGACCAAAAGGCATGCCACGGTCAGTATCATTATCCAGGTCGGCGAAAGATCTCGATCACGATCGTCGCGGTTTTCAGTTGCACGCGAAGCGGCGAGTGTGGTTACTAGTCCGCCCACGACCGGTTTCGCGAGCCGGGCGAGAGTGTAGATCGCAGCAATCGCAATCGCTCCCGCGCCGATGAATCGAACCTGTGTGCGCCAGATCGTCGCCGTATGTGCGGCGAGAGCGACGCCTTCGGCGGCGGGCTGTTGAGAAGTCAGGATGGGCACCGCGATGGCCCATGCGATGATCAGACCGGTAAGCATTGCCATGCCGACTGATAATCCGACCAGATGTCCGGCGCCGACGAGTGCGAGTGAAAAGGCAACGTCGTAACCGCTTGAAGCAGTCGCGCCCAGACGAAAGAAACCTGTCACTGAAGCCGCAGCGATACGCGTTGCAGTTATGATGGCGAAACCGGCTGACGCTACTGACCCGAGGATCACGGCGATGAGACCTTCGCGAGCTTCGCCAGTTTCATCCTTCGTTTCGCCACGCGTGCCTGAGCCAACCTTCAACACTTCAGCGGCAGCAACGCCTTCGGGGTAGGGAAGGTCAGAATTTGTTACGAGGGCACGCCGCAGGGGTATTGTGAACAACACTCCGAGCACGCCACCACTGAGGCAGATGAGAAACGACTCCCAGAACGGAAATCCGGTCCACCAACCAACGATAACGAGTCCGGGCAACACGAAGATGATCGCCGAGAGTGTGCCGGCTGCTGACGCGACAGTCTGAACGATGTTGTTTTCGAGAATGGACGAATCCTTCACCACGCTCAGTATCGCCATCGAGATCACCGCAGCCGGGATCGACGAAGCGAACGTGAGACCAACCTTCAATCCGAGATACACGTTGGCTGCGGTAAAGATCGTCGTGATCAGCGCGCCGAGGATCAGGCCGCGTATGGTGAGTTCTTTTGGCTTCATTGTTGTGTTCACGTCACCGTTCCTCTAATCAATCACAGTTGGATACAGTCAGCACTGTAACGCGGTAGCGTCGGG
>DATEWS010000402.1:0-5928 GCA_035257785.1 Pyrinomonadaceae bacterium | reverse complement strand
GTTGCGGCAGCGCAGCGCGAACGCCGTCGACCGTGTCGATGATGTTCGCGCCGGGCTGGCGAAAGATGATGACGAGCGCGCACGGTTTTCCGTTTGCGAGTCCCGCAGATCTCAGGTTCTCGACCGAGTCCTGCACGTTCGCGATGTCAGACAATCTGATGGCGGCGCCATTGCTATAACCGACGATCAGCGGACGGTAGTCGACTGCTTTCAAGAGTTGATCATTGACGGCGAGTTCGGCAGTCGTCGTGTTGTTTGCGAGCTGTCCTTTCGCAAGGTTCGCGTTCTGCTGCGAGAGCATGTTGCGAACGTCTTCGAGACCAAGGCCGGTCGCATTCAACTGCGTTGGGTTCACGTCCACACGAACCGCAGGCAGCGAACTTCCACCAACAACTACCTGGCCCACGCCCTGGATTTGCGAAAGCTTCTGCTGAAGAATGGTCGACGCCGCATCGTAAAGCTTGCCTTGATCGTAGACGTTCGAGGTCAGTGCTACGATCATGATCGGCGCATCGGCTGGGTTTACTTTGCGATACGTCGGATTGTTTGGGAGATTGGTCGGCAAGTAACCGCGCGCCGCGTTGATTGCAGCCTGGACGTCACGTGCTGCTGCATCGATGTCACGATTAAGCTCAAACTGTAACGTCACGCTTGTCGAACCGAGATAACTCGCGGACGTCATTTCGGTCACTCCGGCGATATGGCCCAACTGGCGTTCGAGTGGTGTCGCGACTGACGATGCCATGATCTCGGGACTCGCGCCCGGTAAGTTTGCCTGCACCGAGATCGTCGGGAAGTCGATCTGTGGCAGCGGAGAAACCGGCAACAACTTGAACGCGACCGCGCCGGCGAGTGCGATCGCGGCCGTCAATAGCACGGTCGCAACAGGCCGGTGAATGAATGGCGACGAAAGACTCATACTTTTGCGAGATTGGTTTCACGCAAAGGCGCAAAGGTTACGCAAAGACACAAAGAAGAAACCATATTCACCCCGTTGCGCCTTTGCGTAAACTTTGCGCCTTTGCGTGAAATATTCTTTGCGCGGCGGCGTCGAAGAAGAGATAGATCACCGGGGTCGTGTACAAGGTGAGCAACTGGCTCAACATCAGACCACCGACGAGAGTGATTCCGAGCGGTCGTCGCAACTCAGATCCCGTTCCGGTTCCAAACGCTAACGGCAGCGCACCGAGCAGCGCTGCCATCGTCGTCATCATGATCGGACGAAAAAGCAGCAGGCACGCTTGATAGATCGCTTCTTCCGGCTCCTTGCCATGATGCCGCTCCGCGTCGAGCGCGAAGTCGATCATCATGATCGCGTTCTTCTTCACGATGCCGATGAGCAGGATGATGCCGATGATTCCCACGACGGTTAATTCCGTTCGGAATAGCAGCAGCGCGAGAATCGCGCCGACGCCCGCTGACGGCAACGTCGATAGAATCGTCAGCGGGTGAATGTAGCTTTCGTATAAAACGCCGAGCACGATATAGACGGTGATGATCGCTGCGAGTATCAACAGTGGCTCGTTAGTCAACGACGACTTGAACGCCTGTGCGGTGCCCTGAAACGACGCCTGAACGCTCGCCGGCATATTCAATTCTTTCTCCGTGCGTTCGATTGCGTTCGTCGCTTCGCCGAGCGATGCATTGCTCGCAAGATTGAAGGAGATCGTGACCACTGGAAACTGTCCCTGACGATTTACTGAGAGTGGCGCAGTTCCCGATTCGAAATGGCTGAACGTGCTGAGCGGAACTGACGTGCCGTTCGCCGCACGCACGTAAATGTCCTGCAACTTTGCCGGATTGTTTTGAAAGTTCGGCATCGTTTCGAGGATTACGTGATACTGATTCGACTGCGTGAACAGCGTCGAGATCTGGCGCTGCCCAAACGCGTCGTAGAGTGTCTGATCGATCGCAAGCGGCGTGATTCCGAGTCGCGAAGCAGTAACGCGATCGATCACGAGTGTGGTTTGCGCGGCTCCTGTTTGTTGATCTGTAGCCACGTCCTGAAGTTCGGGCAAAGTCTTCAACTTCTCGACAAAGCGCGTGGTCCAGGTATTCAACTCATCCGGATTCGGCGACTCGAGGGTGTATTGATACTGCGTGCGGCTTACTCGATCTTCGACGCTGAGATCCTGAACCGGTTGCATGTAGAGCGTGATGCCGTCGACTTGCGCGAGCGCCGTTTGCAGTCGATTCATCACTGTGGTTGCGTCGATCTTTCGTGCATCGAGAGGTTTTAGATTGATGAGTACGCGCCCGCTGTTCAGCGTCGTGTTCGTGCCGTCAATACCGATAAACGACGACAGACTCTCGACCGCAGGATCCTTGAGAATGACCTGCGCCAGTTGCTGCTGCTTTTGGGCCATCGCCGGAAATGAAATCCGCTGCGACGCCTCCGAAATGCCTTGGATCACACCCGTGTCCTGCACCGGAAAGAAACCTTTGGGCACGACCACATAAAGCCAGATGGTGAGTACCAGCGTGGCTGCGGCAATCAACAACGTGATCACGCGAAACTTCAGCACCCAACGCAGAGTCATGCCGTAGAAATCGATTATCCTTTCAAACACTCGTTCCGACGCACGGTAGAACCGTCCCTGCTGGTTCTCGGATGAGTGTTCGCGCAGCAGTCTCGAACACATCATCGGCGTGAGCGTGAGCGAAACAACAGCGGACACCAGAATCGTCACACTCAACGTGATCGCAAACTCGCGAAACAATCGCCCAACGATGTCGCCCATGAACAACAACGGGATCAGCACTGCAATCAGCGAAATCGTCAACGACACGATCGTGAATCCGATCTGCTCGGCGCCTTTCAACGCCGCCTGCAAAGGCTTATCACCTTCTTCGAGATAGCGAACGATGTTCTCAATCATCACGATCGCGTCGTCCACGACGAAACCCGTCGAGATCGTAAGCGCCATGAGTGTCAGGTTGTTCAGGCTGTAACCCGCGAGATACATCACCGCCAACGTGCCGACGAGCGAGAGCGGCACTGCCACACTCGGAATGATCGTGGCGTAGAGATTTCTCAGAAACAGAAAAATCACCATCACGACGAGCGCCACAGTCAACATGAGGGAGAACTGCACGTCTTTAACTGACGCGCGAATCGTGAGCGTACGATCAGTCAGCACCGAAAGTTGAATCGCAGGCGGCAAGGTCGTCTGGAGTTGCGGCAGCAGCGCCTTGATGCGGTCGACAACCTGAATAATGTTTGCGCCGGGTTGTCGTTGAATGTTGACGATCACTGCGGGCACGTTGTTCATCCATGCGGCTTGCTTCACGTTTTCAGCGCCGTTAACAACCGCGGCCACGTCCGACAACACGACCGGCGCGCCGTTGCGATACGCAACTATGATCTTTTGATAGTCTTTGTCGCTCAGTATTTGGTCATTAGCATCGATCTGATACGACTGCTGTGGTCCATCGAAGTTACCTTTGGCCTGGTTAACGCTTGTTTGCTGGAGTGCAGTGCGCACGTCTTCCAGACTGAGTCCGTACGAAGAGAGCGCAGTCGGATTGGCCTGAATGCGCACGGCAGGCTTTTGCCCGCCACTGATACTCACGAGTCCGACACCCGGCAATTGCGAGATTTTCTGCGCCAGGCGCGTGTCAGCGAGATCTTCAACCTGCGTCAACGGAATCGTGTTTGACGTCAACGCCAGCGTCAGCACCGGCGCATCAGCCGGATTCGACTTGCTGTAGATCGGCGGTGAAGGCAAACCGGCCGGAAGGAAATTCGAGGCCGCGTTGATGGCAGCCTGGACTTCCTGCTCCGCAACGTCGATGTTGAGATCGAGTGCGAATTGCAGCGTGATGATCGAGCTGCCGCCCGAGCTCATCGACGTCATCTGATTCAATCCCGGGACCTGTCCAAACTGTCTTTCGAGCGGCGCCGTGATCGCTGACGCCACCACGTCAGGACTCGCTCCCGGATAAAACGTGATCACCTGTATCGTTGGATAATCGACTTCAGGCAAAGCGGAGACAGGCAGTTGCCGGTACGCGACGATGCCGGCGAGCAGGATCGCAGCCATCAACAGCGAAGTTGCGACGGGCCTCAGAATGAATGGCCGCGACGGACTCAACCTTTGTGCCTCCTGTTCTCAGAGGCTCCGCGCACCGTGACCTTCACGCCATTTTGCAGCTTGTCGAACCCATCGACCGCAATCACGTCGCCCGCGTTTATTCCCTCAACGGCCGTCACATTTCCATCTGTCGTGCCGGCTGAAACGTTTTGCATCGCGACTGTTTGATCCGGCTTCACGACGTACACAAACGAATCCTGTGCGTTGCGTTGAATCGCGACTGACGGAACAAGGATCACGCCGTGCTGGGTCGTAACCAGCAGACGCGCGTTCACGAATTGATTCGGAAATAAGGCGTTGTCGCCGTTTGGAAAAGTCGCTTTGAGTTTGATCGTGCCGGTGGTTGTGTCGATCTCGTTATCAAACGTAAGCAGCGCGCCTGACGAGAGCTTCGTTTGCTGAGTGCGATCGAATGCATCGACCGTCATGCGGTTGCCGCGATGCAACTGCTGTCGAATCTGCGGCAGATAATCTTCAGCGACACTGAAGAGCACGTTAATCGGTTGCAGTTGAGTGATCACGAGCATGCCGTTCGTATCGGCGGCATGAACGATGTTACCGGGATCGACGAGACGCAGACCAACGCGGCCGCTGATAGGCGAAGTGATCCGGCAGTAGCCAAGCTGTACTTTCGCGTTGTCGATCTGACCCTGATCGATCTGAACGATGCCTTCGTATTGATGGACGGTGGCGACTTGCGTGTCGAGCTGTTGTTTCGGAATCGCGTTTTTGCTGTACGCAAGTTGATAACGATTCAAATCAACATTTGCGTTTTCGAGTAACGCTTTATCACGTTGATACTGACCTTGCGCTTGTTCGAGTTGTGCCTGAAACGGGCGTGAGTCGATCTCGGCCAGCAGATCTCCTTGTTTGACCATTTGGCCTTCGCGATAGTTCACACTGATCAGTTGACCATCGACGCGGCTTTTGACAGTCACTGTGTACACGGGCGCGACAGAACCAAGCGCGTTTATGTAAACGCCGATGCTTCCCTGTTCGGCGACCGCAGTGGAGATCGCGACACCTGGTTGCAGTGGCGGCGATTTAGCAGCGGCTACGGTTCCTTTTTGTCGGCGTTGAAGAATGAGAAAGCCGGTGAGACCGATTATCAGGAGCAGGAGCAGGAGCAGCCAGAGCTTGCGTTTTCGACGGCGTGGTTGGACCACGACGGCCGGCGCTGGTTCGGGTTCAGGTTCGACATCTTCCACAATCGGATCAAAGGGCTCGTCCATCGTCCGTATGTTATGGAAGACAACTACTTGCTTCTTCTAGTTGTTTGCTCTGCTTGTCAGCTTGTTGCTGATGAAGAAATGGGCCACAAAAAGGCACAAAAAGCACAAAACAAATCCTGTTTAATGGGAATTTCTTTGTGTGCCTTATGTGCTTTTTTGTGGCTAAAAAGAAAAAAAGTGCGGGTGGACCCACCCTCGGAGCCCTATATGGTCCACCCACACTCAAACACAGGGAAAATCCCCCCTCGTTCGATCTTAACCCTGTGTGTATGAAGAACGTCTTTAACCCTATAACGTTCCACATCCTAACTCGCCGGTGGTCCAGCTTCTTTCAGTTTGTTGTCATCTTTATCAGCGATTTGCGGTAGCGAGAGTCCCAGGTCGAGGTCCTGGTAAAACTCTTTCTCACCGCCTTCGAAGTGATGACCACTTGCTTTCACTGAAAAGAAACGCTTTGCACCGGGCGTGGCCTGGTAAAGCGCCTCACCTTCTTGGAAAGGCGCGTAAGTGTCGTTAACTGCATTGAGAAAAACGATGGGGACTTCATTCAACTTCTTCAGAAAGGGACGTACATCAAAAACTTTTTCATTCGGCGTTCCATG
>DATEWS010000401.1:0-8092 GCA_035257785.1 Pyrinomonadaceae bacterium | reverse complement strand
CCAAACAATCCGGACCTCGATCCGTACAGAGATCCATTAAAGCGATCTGCGTTTACAAAGGAATTGCTGCAACGAGTAAGTGCGATTCCGGGCGTACGCAGTGCGGCACTCGGCAGTGGCAATGGTGTTCCACTGGTTGGTCCACATAATTCCGGTGGTTTTACCATCGAAGGTGATGCGGCAACTAACAACGTTATTCCAACTGCGCAGATTGGCGTCGTTTCGCCCGATTACTTTCGCACGATGGAGACACCGCTGAAGCGCGGCCGGTTTTTCACCGCAGCAGACGATCGCCAGGGTCCTCAGGTCGCATTGGTTGATGAAGCACTTGTGCAACGTTATTTCAACAATCGAGATCCGGTGGGATTGCGAATAAAAAGAGGTGGCCCAACATCGGAAGCGCCGTGGATAACGATTGTAGGGATTGTCGGAAACATCAAGAGCGACGGGTTCGATCAACCTGATCAACCTCACCTTTACTTTCCGATTTTCCAAAATCCTGCCTATGCCATAGCAATATACCTGCGAACTGACGTGGCGCCGTTCACCCTCACGCAGTCGGTGCGCGAACAGGTGCGCGCTGTCGATAAAGATTTACCGGTCTTTGGCGAACGCACTATGACTCAGGTAACAGCGGAATCCGTCAGTCGTCGCAAGTTTGCGATGCAGGTAGTTGGGTTATTCGGAATACTGGCATTGCTGCTTGCGGGAGTGGGTATCTACGGCGTCATCGCGTATTCCGTATCACAAAGAACGCGTGAGATCGGAATTCGGGTCGCACTGGGCGCAAGCAGGAGCGCGATTCTGCATTGGGTCCTCAAGCAGGGAATGATTTTAACGATAGCGGGTGTAGTCATCGGAATCATTGGAGCAATTGCTCTGACGCGATTGCTGCGGAGCTTATTGTTCGGTATTGGACCAACGGACACCTTAACGTACGGCGTTCTTGCGACACTATTGATCCTCGTTGCTTTTATCGCGTGCTATGTTCCCGCACGTAGAGCTACGAAGGTCGATCCGCTCGTAGCTCTGCGATACGAGTAGGTGTTTTGACACTCGTTTATCGACTCTTCTGGATGGTCCGTCGCAAGATCCAGTCGGATATAGTTTGCAAGACCGCCGGCGACATCGTTTCGTCAATCTGCCCGTATTCGGATGGTAGTCCGGTCTGACTGGTTTGAAACAGATGGTTGAGTTTCGGAAATGCCTTCAGTGTTACGTCTTTGTTTTCGGCGGCCGTCAGACCGGCTCCAATGAGATCGAGGTTTTGTTTCGCCGGGACTTGTAAGTCGAGCTCGCCATTCAACGCAAGCACCGGAACTTTTACGTTTTTCAAAACAGGCAGTGGATCAAACATTATGAAGTAGCGATACCAGGGTGTCTTGTACATTGGCATGAATGCTTTGGCGGATCCCGCTGCCGGTTCGAACAACCGTTTCTGGAGGTCGCCTAAGGTTCGATCATAAGCCGCGATCTCCTCGTTGATTTTTTGTTCAATACGCTTTTCATCGGTCTCCGTTTTGACGATTGAGTTGATTGTCTTTGCCAGCGCGAGGGTATGTCTGATGGTATCCACGTGAGTTCCCTGAGCCTTAAGGATTAGTTCGGTTTGCGAGTAAATGACGTCTTCGCCGCGTTGACCCGGACCAGCAAGGAGCACGATAAACGACACGTCGTTGCTACGCGCTGCGACCATCGGCGCGATCATTCCTCCTTCGCTGTGTCCGATGAGGCCAATCATCTTCGGATCGATCTCTTTTCTCTGTTTGAGAAAGTTAACTCCGGCCAGAACGTCCCCGGCGAAGTTTTCGCTTGTTGCCGAAAGCGACCCCAGGTCTGTACCACCTACGCCACGATCATCAACTCTCAATACGGCGATTCCGTTTCTCGTCAGATGATCGGCCAGAACGAGGAAAGGACGATGTCCCGCGATCGTCTCGTTGCGATCTTGCGATCCGCTGCCGGTGATCAATAGCACCGCCGGGTGCGGGCCACTGCCTCGCGGCACAGTCAGAGTGCCGGCAATTTTTATTTTGTCCTTTTCATTTCGATAACTGACTTCTTCCTCGTCATACGGGTAAGGCTTCTTCGGATCCTGTGGCCGATTTAACTTTGGTGACTCTGCGATTCGTTTGAAAGTCAGTGGCATTTCGTTCGTGACCTGCTTGAACGTACCCGTGATCTCATCGCCAGCGTCGTTTAGCGTTCCCTCGTAGTTGATGCCGAACTTTGCCGCGGAGAAACTCAGCTTGTTGCCGTTCAGCACGATCGAATCAATGGGCAGATCCGTAGCGCCCTGGTCCAAACTGTCGAACGTGGCGGCGTAACTGTCTGTCGCTTTCTTAATATGCAAAGCAAGCCTCAATTTAGCGCCGCCGACTTCCAACGTGCCGAGCCAGTTTCCCTCAACGTTATGCGTGGGCACTTGCGCGGCAACCGCGAGGGCTGAAGTGATGATCAATGCGAATAAAGAAAGTCTGACTCTCATCTGTTTCTCCTTCCGGGTGCTACCGGCCCCCGTCCAACTTCGAAAGAACGTCGATGAATTCCTGGAGGCGGTGCAAGTTAAGAATTATCAATGTGGGCACTACGATCAGAATGATGGAGCCGAGCACCACGCCTGCCTTGGCCCATACGCGATGTTCAGTAAGTTGCGGCGCAGGTTTTGTGCGCAGTGCCAGCCAACCAAAGACGATTGCCAAAATGGGTTTCTCGAGGCCCAGCAAGTTAACAAAGCTGAAGATACCGAGTATCAGCGAAGCGGTCGCGAAGGCATACTTTTGGCCCAGTATCAGCGAGTCTCTGGTTTGATTTTCCAACATGATTTATCTCTCCATCACCAGTTCGGTGTTTATCCTGAACGGGTTCTCTTTGATTAGAACGAATAGCAAAGTAACGATAACGAGGGGCACGAGTTTAAAGGTCATGCCAGGGTCGTGTGCTGGAAGCAACTCGAAGAGTTTATAAACGATTAGAAGCAGACCAATCAGAGCGAAGCGTTGCCAACCAGGAACGGAACGAGCGGGTTTGGCAATTCTTTTTTCGATCGCGGGCCAAACGTCGACGTGCGGTTCCGCAAGAGTGTGACTGGCGAGCACACGATCGAGCGCTACCAATTGCTTCAGTTCGTCCTGGCAGTTAGAGCAGCTTGTAATGTGCGCAGCCAACAGTTCTTTTGAGAACGCCTGCTCTTCGCCATCGGCCGTTGCCATTTGTGCCATCAGCACGTCTTCACAAGTTAGTTCCTTCATGACATTCAAATCTCTTGTTCTGGTATGAGTTTGCTCTTTAACCGGCGGCGCGCGTTAAAAAGTCGACTCATCACAGTTCCACGCGGAATTTGCAGGTGCATGGCTAAGTCGTCATACGAGAGCCCGCTGAAATATTTCAAACAGACTATTTCGCGTTCCTCACGTGTCAGCGAGTGCAAAGCATTTTCAAGCGCTAATCTCGTGTCGTCAGCCACTCCTCGGCGGGATTCCAGAAGCAAAGCCTCCTCGATGCTCTCCGTCGGGCGACGTCCTGCCGTCATCTTGTAACAACGGTTTCGCAGCAGAACGTAGAACCACGGGTAAAACGTTCGTGACGTGTCAAACGTGCCGATTGCCTTAAAAGCATCGATAAAAGCTTCTTGAACAGCGTCTTCAGCATCATCACGATTGAACAGAATGGCCATTGCATGCGCGACCGCAGCTCGTTGATAACGCTCGACAAGATGCCGAAAAACCTCACGGTCACCCTGCTGACATCTCGTAATCGCCTCGGCATCATCCATCGTCACTTCTCATACTAAGTATCCGGCTGGTGGGAGAATTATTCAGAATATTTTTTTAGACTCTTAAGTCCGTCAAAATCGGCTGCCTTTTCGCGCGGTCAGATCTTAATTAGAATCGGAATGCTTTGAAATCATGCTTGGATACAGTTCGGGGTGGGCCCTAGCCCGGCGTCCGATTTGAACCAAAGCTAAAGGAGTGTAAATGAACTACTCTCGTCTCGCGCTCGCAGCGCTGGGTGGTACGGTCGCGTCTTTTGCCGTTGGTTTCCTGGTGTTGTGGCTGGTGCCGGCTCTTTTCGAAGAAGGTCACAAGTACCCGGCCGTTTTCCGACCAAAGGAAGAAATGACGAGTGTTATGCCAATTGCCCTCGTCGCAACTTTCATTTCTGTCCTGGTTGTCGCGATAATTTTTGCCATGACACATCAGGACGGTTCGGGCACTACGTCAGGTGTGCGCCTGGGCATTCTCATTGGCATCTTCGCCATTTGCAACGTGCTGCACAACTACGTAAACCTGAACATCGGGCTAAAACTCGCCATGGGACAAGCTGCGGCGTACTTCGTCCAGTGGACCATCGTCGGAATAGTCATCGGACTAATTTACAAACCTGTCGCTAGTCCTTAATTCGATTGTCGTAGTTGTTGGATCTTATCTTTTAGCTTCTGAGCGTCGGGAGCGTTAGGGGCCAATTTAAGATAAGCATCGAGTTGGTCCGCCGCCTGCTGCTTCGCACCTCGAGAGGCGTATATGATCGCGAGGATTCGGTGGGCCTCTTTCATTTCTTCTTTTCCCAGCTCCAGCGAAGCCAACAGTTCTTTTTCCGCATCGTCAAACAGCCCGAGGTTTGCCAAAGCCTGCCCGAGAAAATAATGCGCAACTGCTGAGTCCTTTTTCTTCTGCAAGCTTTTGCGAAGAATCGGCACCGCCTCGCCATACCGTTTCATGAGGACGTTTGTGATACCTCGGTTGATGAGAGACGAAACAGCGTCGGGGTTGATCTTTACTGCCTCCTGAAATGCCTCGTCAGCTTTTTCCAGTTCATTGATTTTCAAATACTGAACACCCAGCTCATTGAATGCCTGGCTAAAAGACGGATACTCCTTGATGGCAAGTTTCAGTTCCTCGATCGCTCTGGCGTGATCATTTGTTTTGGATAATTCGAGGGCATTGTCGTAATGGACCAGGGCAGGTTTGGGAACATTCGCAAACTCTACATTAAGCACCCCCGGCTTCGCATCAGTTCGATCCTTCAACTCCAGACGAACACTGAGAGTGTAGTTTTGCGGTGGGAAACCTCTTGGCTGGATAACACTCACGACTTGCGAGAAAGGTTTGAAGTCCTTTTCTTTATCGATGACTATTGTGTAGTCGCCGGACACGAGCCCTCTAAACGTGAAGTTTCCATAGTCATCAGTCATAACAACACGATCGCCTCGGGTCATGCTCTGAAGACGAACAGAAATTCGACGCTGTAGGCGTTGCCCGCCGGCAATCACGGATCCGTTGATGCTGTTCACTCCGCCCAGACCCGTATCACCTGCTCCGGGCGGGCTCATCTGCGCACTGGCTGGAATAACACAACAAGCGAAGAGAACCACGAGGGCTAATCTTGATGCTGACATTGCTTCCACCTCACGTTCCGGTTACCTCAATAATAACAAAGGGCGTTGCCGAATTACTCCGACAACGCCCATTAAATGGATCGCACCTCGGAGGTAGATCCAATAGCCGGTAACTTCGAACGCTAGAACCGCAGCTGTCCGATGAAGTTAATGTTGCGCGCCGTGCCGCGCTGAGTCGTGATCAGGCCAAATGTGGTTGAATCAAAATTCTGATTCGACACGTTGTTACCCGGAAACACGAAGTTCGCATGGTTCAGGATGTTGATGGCCGTGACCTTGATTTCAAATTTCACTCGTTCACTGATCGGAATCCTCTTCGTCACACTGATGTCGAGGTTGAAGTAATTCGGTCCGTTAAGGCTGTTGACCGGGAAGTTACCAAATGTGCCGGGAGCCGGAGCCGTCATCAAACCCGGTTTCAGTTTCGAGGTGGCGACCTTGCCGGCTGAGTTGTAGGTGATGTCCAAAATGTTGGGATTGACGAAGAACACTCCACCCTTGTCAAAGAACAGGCCGACATTCTTTTTGAATTCCTCAAAATTTATGCCGACGAGTTGCGCGCCATTATTGGGTGTTGGACAGACACCTTGTACCTGCGGCGCTGTGCAGTTGAAAGTCGAACGGCCTGCGGAGATATAGAATGGAGGACTGGTTGACCAAACGGTAATGGCTCCCACAGTCCAACCTCCCACAATCCTGTCCACGATTCCATTAGCACCGCTAAAGTATGAACGACCCCTGCCGAACGGAAGGTCGTAGATACCATTCGCGACAAACCGTTGCGTCTGATCCTGAGTCGACCGCCGGTAATCCAGGTCGGGGTTGCGAAGCGTGAGTCGTGGAACCAGATCGCTCTGGTTGTTTCCCTGTGCATCGACAGCGTCGCCCATTGCCTTGCTCCAGGTGTAGTCGACCTGGAACTGCAATCCCTGCGAGAACCGGCGGCGCACTTCGACTTCCAATGCGTTGTAGTTGGATATCGCATCGTTGATCAAGACGCGAGCAAAAGCAGCGTTTGGATTAGCAACAAAGAAGTTCGCGGGCAGTCCCACCGCGGCCGATTCGCGATTGGTTCTGTATGCTGGATTAAATGCCAGCGTACTCGCGAGGTTGCCTACGTTGTTAGCGGTGAGTTGGCTGATGAATGTCGTACTGGAATATCCGCTGGAGGCCGCCACTGCTGTTCCACCAGTTCCGGCAACGCCGAAGAATTTATCGAAGATGGGCAGGGCCACGCAGCCGGCGCAACCCGGCGCAAAGCTCGAACCACCGCGAGCTGCGAGATTCTTTTGCGCGTTCAGAAATTCCTGAAGGAAACCATTTTCGAAGATGTTGATTTCGTTAATGTCCTGCGCGCGCCAGCCGTTAGGAGAACGATTGCCGCTGTATCGGATTTCGAGAGCCGTGTCTTTAGCTATCTCTTTCTCGATACCGAAACTGAACTGATGCACATAAGGGCTGCGGAGATTTGGATCAACCGTCCAAAGCCCGTTGGTAGAATTCAGCAGGAAGTTTTCTCGATCGGTGATCGGAACCTTGAATGTCGGTGAATCGAGAGGCACGCCACCGGGACCCAATACGCCAACAAGGTTAGAAGTGTGCGGAGTGGTAGCGCTCAACGGCGAAAGGTTTGCAGTCGCGATTAGCCCCGGATTCGTTGTTCCAACTCCGAGGAGGTTAGTGAAAGTCGTGACTCCGTCATGCAAATAGCTGACGGAATAACCTCCGCGAATGGAACTCGTACCTTCATCCCCAAACAAAAAGTGGAGCGGTCCCGACTTGAATCCCGGTGAGTAAGCAAAGCCAAGGAACGGTGCGAAGTTGTTCCAGTCGTTCTTGTAAAGACCGATCCCCGTATCGCCGCTAACGAACTTCAGCGTGGCAACTCCCTGAGTTTGGCTGGCGGGAGTGGCCGTCGGTTTGAAGATATTTCCAAAGCCCGAAATGCCATAGAGATCTTGATAGTTCGGTTGGATTGCCAGTCCATTCGGAACAGTTGGCACGCCCATGTAGTCCCAGCGCACTCCATAGTTAAACGTGAAGTTACTCTTCATTCGCCACTGGTCCTGCGCAAAGAGCGCGAGGTCTTTTTCCTGCACGGTTCTCAATCGGGTCGCGCCCGCTACAAAACCCGAATCGGGACTCGTGACATTAAATGTCTGACTGGCAGACTGTAAATTGCCCACAATCGCAGCATAAACGGTCGTTGCCGCAGTCAGATTTGCATTTGAACCAAAAGGCAAATTGGAAAGTGCGAACCCGGCGCCGTTGGCGGCATTGGTTCCCAACTGGTTTGTCTGATTGATGCCGGCATCGTTGCGGCTTATTCCCAATACGTTCTGCCAGTCAGCACCAAACTTCCAAAGGTGATTGCCGCGCGTCCAGGAAAGATTGTCTGTTACCTGGTTTACGATGGTGTTTCGAGGCTGCGGCATGAATGTATTGTCGTAGTTAACAAGCACGCCGGGGAGCGAAATGAAGGGTGCCGACGGCATTGAGTCGCGATTGAAGTCTACCGGAGCCCACTGACGGCCATAGCGGACGACGTTGGTCCAGCGGCTACCAAACGTTGAGACGAGGGCCGGCGTAACCAGATTTCGCGTTGAGGCTTGGAATCCGTTAACGCCGCCCGGGAAGGGAGCGTCAAGTCCGTTTGTAAAAACATCTGGATCGGTCGACGTTATGACCCTGCTG
>DATEWS010000400.1:0-2861 GCA_035257785.1 Pyrinomonadaceae bacterium | reverse complement strand
TCGATCAGAAGTCCTTATCTCAGCGCTTTTCCGCCCGCCGTAATCAAATTGATCTTCGCTTCCGCGCGCTTCACGATATCGTCCGGTAGCGGCGCATACTGCAACTCCTTGGCAAAAGCTTCGCCGTCGTGAATGCCCCACCACAAAAAATCGACGAGCGCTTTTCCTTTTCCGGCATCCTTCTGATTCTTGTAAACGAGAATGTAGGTGTAACTGGAAATCGGATAAGCCTGTGGTCCTGCTGCATTCGTGATCGACACACGCAAATCTTCTGGTGTGTTTCCTGCCGACGCTGAAGCCGCGGCAGTGACGGCATCTATCGATGGCGTGATAAAACTTCCACTCGCATTCTTAACCTGGGCCACCGCCAGTTTGTTCTGCACCGCATACGCGAGCTCAACGTAACCGATCGTGTTCGGCGTGCTCTTAACCTGACCTGTCACACCTTCATTACCTTTTCCGCCAAGACCGGTGGGCCAACTCGGAGACACGCCGGCGCCAACCTTCTCTTTCCATTCAGGACTCACTTTCGAAAGGTAATCAGTGAATACCGCGGAGGTACCACTGCTGTCGGAACGATGGACCACCGTTATGTCTGTCGCGGGAAGAGTGACTCCGGAGTTATCGGCAGCGATCTTCGGGTCATTCCATTTTTTGATCTGGCCGAGAAAGATGCCGGCGATAACTTCCGGGGAGAAACGCAGGGGCTGAGTAACACCCGCGAGGTTGTAAGTGATCACGACCGCACCGAGCACTGTTGGGATGTGAACGATCTCGCCCGGCGCTGATTTCAGATCTTCGTCTTTCATCGGCGCATCAGAGGCGCCGAAGTCAACTGTCTGCTCTTTGAGTTGCTTGATGCCGCCGCCCGAACCGATCGACTGATAATCGATCCTTACGTTTGGATTTCTGTGCCCGTATTCACTCAACCACTTCTGGTAAAGCGGATTGGGAAAACTCGCGCCCGCGCCTTGCAAGCTCACTGAACCCGAGCCGTTACACGCGAGCGCCACAAGTCCAAGGATCAAAACACCAATCCAGGCTACAAGCTTAAAGCTTATCTTCGAGACAGACATTTAGGTCTCCAGTGCTGTTGGAACTGATTGTTCGAGCGTTTTTAGCAAGCTCAAATCTAAGCAGCCGGTGTTACATCTAACTGAACGCTATCTGAACTCTCAGTTAACAGTCGGAAGAAACTCGTCATTTTATTGGCTTTTTGAGGTGATCAGCCGGTAGCCGACGTTGACCATCGTTTCAATCTGAAGTTCAAAGTCGGAAAGTTTTGCGCGCAGGCGATAGATGTAAACGTGCAGGCTCTCGGAGTTGAGCGGCTTGTTCCCACTCCAAACTGAGCTCCAAAGATCGCCGGCCGTGACTATGCGATTCGGCGTTCGCGTCAGGCGCGAAAAGATCAAGAACTCGGTGCGAGGCAGCTTTAGTGGACTGCCTCCGCACGCGACGTAGTAGTTGTTGTGCTCCACTCGCAGAAAGCCATCGTCGTAAATGTCTTCGGCGGAGTGAGTCAAACTATCCTGCTCGACTCGTGTGATTTCGTGTACTGATGACATATTGAAACCTCAGAAATTCAGTCGTAACGCAAATTGGATTTGACGATTCGTTCCCAATCCAACTGTGCGCTCAACTGTCTGTCGCAAGAGACCGAACGTGCCGCCTGCTTGCGACTGACTGAAGCCACTGCCCGGCTGAAGTCCTCCGGGTGAGACCACACCGGCAGTGGTGATCGTCGGCAGCGCGTTGTTCAATGTAGTCGATGGAACTGCGAAGTTCGTGAAGTTGAAGATGTTGAAGATCTCCGTGCGAAACTCGAGCTTCATCGTCTCCGTGATCGGGAAGCGCTTGTTTAGGACCAGATCAAACTGCTTGAAGCTTGGACCACGCAGTGCGTTGCGAGCCAGGTCGCCGAAGGTTCCGGGTAGCGGAATCGAAAACGCCGCGGGGTTGATCAGGCTGCGATCATTGTTCAGGTATGGACTAACACCCGGCACGATGTTCGGACGCCGCACATTTCGCGAGGCGCCGCCGCCCGGAGTGTTGACCACACCGATGAAACCAACCGGCAGCGTGCCGCTCGTAAGTTGGGCCACAAATCCCTGCGGCACGGTTGTCGCCACGCCATTGATCGTTACCGGGCAAGTTGTGGCCGTGCACTGCGTCACAACGTCAGGCCTGGTAATGCCGATCTCGATCGGAAGACCACTGCGAGCATTGACGATCCCGCCGATTTCCCAATCACCCAGCAAAGCATTTCCTTTGCGGAACGGCAGTTCGTAAAGCGCGCTGAAGTTGAACGTGTGGCGCACGTCGAAGTTGTTGTAACCGCGATCAGCGTCGAAGTTGTCCGGAATCGCTGCCGTTCTCGCCTCATTCGATCCGGCAGTGTTTCCAAAGCTGCGTGAAAACGTGTACTGCGAGTTGAGCGTCAGGCCCGTCGTGATGCGTCGCGCGAGTGTCATCTGCAACGCGTTGTAGCTGTCCTCGCCACCGCTGGTCTTGTAGTCAACTTCAGCAAACGGATTCAGCACGGCGGCGCCGTTGATGATTGAAAACTCGCGGATAGGTTGAACAACCGAAGTGATCTGTCCGCTGGCATTAGCCAGATTCACGACACCGAATCCTGATGGAAGCACGGTCACTGTGTTCGGAACAGTCGTTTGTCCCGGCAGAATCTTGTTGGCAATACTGCGCAGGAAGAGATTTCTTCCCTGGCTGCCGACATAAGCCGCTGTCAACACCGTTCCCGAAAAGAGTTCCCGCTGAAGTGAAACGGTGTACTGATAGACCTTCTCAGGAATTTTGTACTCGGGAGCGTAGGCGCGCGGCTGATACGAGCGGCGGTTCAC
>DATEWS010000399.1:0-3172 GCA_035257785.1 Pyrinomonadaceae bacterium | reverse complement strand
CTTGCGCCATCCGATCCTGATTACCAACTGACTTAAACAACCCGAGCGCGTTTTCGAAACTGTCCAGGGCTTCGGAATAATTCTGCTGGCGAAGGAGCGTAGAACCGATGCCTGCGAGAACGTCACCCTGGCCCAACTTGTCGTCCATCTCTTCACGCAACGCCAGCGCTTGCCGGAACGAGTTAAGTGAGGAATCGTATTGGCCCTGCACGTAGTAAACATTGCCGATGAGACTCAAAACACGGGCCATCTCAGTCTTGTTAGCGCTGGCTTCAAACTCTTTCAGCGCCTTGCCGTAGTACTCGAGCGCTTGAGCGTAATCGCCCTGAAGCGCTCTTACTAAACCAATGCTTCCCAGTGTGGTGCCGAGCGGAGCTTTGATTGATTTGAAGATGCTTAGGCTGTTGAAATAACTCTCCAGCGCACCACCATAGTCACCGCGGGTCCGATGCACATTGCCAATTCCCCTGATCGCAGTGGCAAGGCCCAGTTTGTCAGGCTGCGTTTTTTGAATGTCGGCACTTCTCTGAAAGTTCTCAAGAGCCTCGTCGTAATTGCCGCTGTAGTACGCAGAGTTTGCGGCGCCATTCAGTGCGGCAATGATTGTGGCGATTTCTGTCCTGGGAGCACGCTCGAGACATTGTTTGTAGAGCGTTAGCGCCTGCGTATAGTCGCCCTGAAGGTATAAGACATCAGCCAGACGCACAACGGAATCGACGTTGTTATTTGCTTCATTGCTTTTGCGAAAAGCGTCGGCAGCCGCTGAATAATTTCCGTGGGCGTAATGAATGGAGCCGATCGTATTCAGCGTGTTTGCGATTTCTTCCTTGTCGCCGAGTGAGCTGAATTCCTTCAAGGCTTGTTCGAGAGCGGCGAGTGCTTCTGAGTCGCGACGCTGCTCTTTATATATCAGCGCCAGGCCCGAGAGTGCTTTAGCAGACTCGTAATGATTCGTGACCTCTGTGAAGAGGTCGCGCGCTTTTTTGTAGTGTTCCAACGCAGCCGGGTAATTGGCTTGAAAGTAATACACAGTACCAATGTCCAACGACGCGGCAGCGACGCCTTCTTTATCGCCGATTTGCTCGGCCACACTTCGCGCAACTCCATAGATATCGAAAGCGGTCGAATAGCGTCCGGCCATCAGTTGAGTATTGCCCTGCCTGATTAAGGCTTTACGCAAATCCGGAGTCAGCAGCGCCCGGTTTTGGGCCAGCAACTGCTCGCGCTCTTGCTGAGATTTGAGTGTGATGATTTTGGTCGCGAGGTCTTCAAAGTCGGCTAACGAAGTCGAAGACTGAGTCTGAGCGTGGATAGCAAGACACACAAGGAGAACGATAGAGAGCGTGCGGAGAAGATGTGAGTGTAATGACAACATGACCGATCAAAGGTTAGCTTGAATCATAGTAATCATTATGGCGGCAAACGCATAGCACCCGCGCATTTGACACTCTGAATGCCGGCTTCGAGAACATAGCCAACGCCTTCCGGCGTTATTCAAACCCGGTCTAGAATGAGTCTTTACCATGGCTCGCAATCAGCTCAGTCAAACATTTGCGCTCGCCAACGAATTCAAAGAAGGCGATCTGAGCGTCGGTGGCACACGCGATGACCACGTGCGCCGCCAGGCACGCGCTGCACTCGCCGCGCTGTCGCTCGGAGATATTGGCCGAACCGACTTCGTTGAAGATCAGGTCACTGAGGCTCTTCACCGGTCTTTGGATCCGCAGCTCGCCGGAAAAGTGGCTCACCTTACTGTCGCTGAGTTCAAGCGAATTCTTCTTTCACCGCAAGGCGCGACTTGGATCGAACATCACCGCAATGGTGTCTCCAGCGAAGCTGCTGCCGCAGTGGTGAAAATCATGACCAGCGAAGAGCTTGGGACGCTTTCTCGTAAACTCTTCAATCCACTGCCGGGAAGTGGTGTCACTATCGGATCACAGGAACATTTCGGCTCGCGAATTCAACCCAATTCTCCCGGCGACGATGAAACCGAGATACTGCTTTCAATCCTTGAAGGACTCACCTTCGGTTGCGGCGATGTGATTCTCGGTCTTAATCCTGCCAGCGACGACGTCGATACAATCGTTAGACTCGAGCAGTTACTGGAGAGTGTGATCGAGCGACTTCGGTTACCCACTCGCTTCTGCGTGTTGTCGGACATCGTTAAGCAGACCACTGCGCGCTCGCAAACGAGAGTGGAGGTCGGCTTTCAAAGTCTTGCCGGAACTTCAAAGGCAATATCGGGAATGGTGGGGCTCGACGTTGATGGGTTACTCGCCCTCGCGCCTGGATTTGACGGGCTCTACTTCGAGACGGGTCAGGGTTCCGAAGTTACGAATCAGGCGGCCGAGGGTGTTGATATGGTTACGCTCGAAGCGCGCGCGTACGGTGTTGCGCGACTGATTCAGCAACGGACGGGTAGTTGGATGATTGTGAACGATGTTGCCGGATTCATCGGCCCCGAAGTCTTTCGCAGTGGCGAGCAATTGCTACGCGCGTGTCTTGAAGACACCGTAATGGCCAAGCTTCAAGGAATAACGATGGGACTCGACGTCTGCGCCACTTTTCATATGGGCATTGGACCATCTGAATTGCGAACCCTGACGGAACAGATCGTGTCCCAAGCTGCCCCCGCGTATTTGATGGCAGTCGCCGGAAACGCAGATCCGATGCTCGGCTACATGACAACTTCGTTTCGCGAACATCCGAGATTGCGCCGCCAGACTGGACGCCAGATCACCTCCGCAATGCAACAGCGACTAAGCGAGCTGTCCGCGACAAGTGCGGCTGCGTTGTATGCGGCCTATCACAAAACCGGCGGTGACACTCGTTCGTTCGAAACGCTCCGTGATGAAGGTGCAAAAAAGATTCGTGCGGTTGCGGAGCGAGGGTTCGATCTTGGTTACGGTAGCGACGAAGACAGCGCTCGAATCACGGCAATCTACTCAAACGCGAGGCGCGCACTCTACTCAACACTCGACGAGGCAGTGATCTCTGATTCGTCGCCGTCTTACATCCGAGTGCGCACAAGATCTTCGGACCGAGACGACTACCTGGCGCATCCGGCGACGGGCGAACTGATCGAGGACAAAGACTCGGCTCGAATCCAGGCACTTTATCCCGCGCGCCGGCCGCAAGTGCAAGTTGTTGTTTCGGATGGCCTCAATGCCAA
>DATEWS010000398.1:0-4003 GCA_035257785.1 Pyrinomonadaceae bacterium | reverse complement strand
TGGCCACGGGTGTCTGGATCCTTTTCTCAAGATTCTGGCGTTGATTTTCGCGCCTCTAAGCCGTGAGGGTCATCAACCGGCTGCGCAACGAGGGTACCTGAATGTGCAAAAACTAATTACACGTCCTTTGCGAAAAACGCAAACTTTAAAATGTTGCAGTCTGAAATTGTCTTGAGGATACCCACAGACACATTAGAGTTCCAGCACCGATGTTACTCACAGCTCTTTATGGTAGAAGCAAGTTCGTTGCTGAAATATACCTGGGGGGTATTACTCGGAATGACACGAATCTTGCTTCGAGTATCGGTTGTATTGCTAACGCTGGCGCTCGGAATAACCATCACTCGATTGTTGCGTTCGCACGCATTTGTGGATCAGGTCAGTGCCCTGCCGGCGGAATCTCTATCCCCTGTGGGAGTTCCTGAAAACGCAAACGATCAATCCAAACAGGAGCAGGTTGCAAAGCAGGTCGATCCATTTGAAGCAGCCTACATCGACGGCGATAAACTGTCGTATCAAGGATATGATGTTGTAAGGTCTTCGGATGCCGCCGATCGTCAGTCTTTCGCTACCATCAAGAAGAAGGGCCGCATTATTGCGACTCTTAGGAACGGTGGGTTCGGAAAAGAATCCACCAGGTTTGGTCTGTTTTCTTTGTTAGGCGGCGCATCAAAGCAACTGGTAATTCTCCAATATACCGGTGGAGCTCATTGCTGTTGGACATACAGGATCTATGACTTCCACCCGAATCTCCGTGTAATCTTTGACGATGAAAATTACGGTCTCGACTATCTTGGCTATGAACTTCTTCCGCGAGATATAGACGGTGACGGCAAGTTTGAACTTACTCAAGCGGTGATGACGTTTGATTACTTTCACATGTCTCACGCAAGTTCTGTCTTTCCTGTAGCTGTGTTTTCCTACAATGAGAAGTCGCGCACTTACGTACCTGCGAATCAAAGATTCTCAGCCTACGTGCTTGAGGGTTTAGGGAACGACTTGAAAGCGCTGGAATCGGCCAGCCGCGATGTCAATGCGGCAGATGCAGGGAACAAGGAAGAATATTTGTCGGCAGTGTTGAGAGTCTTACTGAAGAGGATTTATGCAGGCGACGAAGCAAATGCGTGGAAGTTCTTCAATACAGAGTATCGGTTAAGCGACAAAACCGAATTTAAAAGCGACGTCAGGAAAGCGTTGCGACACGATCCGATCTACAGATCGCTCTACAAGCGCTGAGCCGGAGCTAACTTGCGAAATCCGATAATCGACAAATAAAGCCCCAACCACCACCAATCTCACTAACGGCAAGTATCAATTCGTTGTGACCCTTCCTTAGCGGAAGGTAGATTGCATCATTCTCCGGATTCATGATTCCTAAGAATCCAGGATCGCGGAAATACTGCGCGCTTCTGCCCCGATACAGAATCCGTCCGTTCAAGAAAACGCTGACGTCGTCGCTGTAACCGAAGGAAAGCTTCTTCACCTGATCGCGATCAGACTCGATGGTAGTTTTTGCGTAGACAACCTTCATGCCAGGTTGAGGCTCCAACCGCTTCGAAAAGTCGTTAGCAAACGACACTCTCAAATGCGGAGCCTCGCGATAGCGATATAAAACAACAAACCCGGGTGGTTCGGCTTCAACGTCCTGCCATTGAATCGTATTTATCTCAGCGTTAGTGAGCGGACGTTCCAGGTTTCGCGCCAACGCATCGTACGAAGGCGAGAGACTCCACCTGGTCAAAGTGTCCGGAGGCATGACTGGATTGTGACGCTCCCAGCTGATTGCCGAAGTTTCGCGTACTTCAAAGTTGGAGAAATACGTCGCACCAGTCAGGACGTATAGCGCTACGCGCCCCTGCTGAACGCCGCTTTTTAGGTCGTTCATGACCAGCACAGGCTTGTCCATGTCTTTGACGTAGAGTTTGGCTTGTGCACCCGCGACTTCCAAACGTATGTGGAACCAAACATCTTTTGGAATATCGACAGCCGCGGTAAAGCCTGGTCCATTGTAGATTTGCCAGTTAAGGCCAGTTTTGAGTACTGGTGTGTACTGGATCGCATCCGGGAGACCAGATTTATGTTGACGAAGGTAGACCCATTCGCCGTTTGCACCATCGTCTGTAAGCCGAAATTGAATGCCGAAGAAACCACGGTTCGCGGGTGTCGCAACGTCGACGTCGATCACCGCATCGCGCATTTGCAAATTTTTCAGGATCGCTGCTCCGCCATCCAGGAAGAGAGACTTGCGGTTCTGGTATTCGGTTGCTTTCGCTTGCCCTTCCAATTCCCAGCGTGATGAGTCTGGAGAAATGGATTGTGCTTGTGTAGCTTGCGCATGGACCACTTGAGTCAATGGTATTGCGACGACGATCAGAAGTACCATCTGGAAGAGACGGCGATTAGACTTGATAGGCATAACGCCTCTACGGCTACAACACTCAAAATGTTTCTGAGCAATGTAAACGATGGTCCAATCTCCAACTTTGCATTTTAATAAGCAAAAGTTTGGATCTTCCGTAAAGCAGCCTGACGAACTTTGCCTTTGGATTATACGGAGCTATAGGAAACGTAAAGCGCGCCTCACGACTGATACTTGATCAGTGAACGCACGTCGTAGCCGGTTAACTTTTCGCGACCGGGGAGGAATTCAAGCTCGACAACAAAGACGAGACCTACAACTTTCCCGCCAAGTTGCTCCACCAGATCGACAACTGCGCGTGCGGTGCCGCCGGTGGCGAGTAGATCGTCAGCGATGATTACGCGATGCCCGTCGCCGACTGCGTCACGATGGATCTGAAGTGTGTCCTGCCCGTACTCGAGATCATACGAAAGAGAAGCACACTCGGCCGGCAACTTGCCCGGCTTGCGCACCGGCACGAATCCGGCGCCGAGGTGATACGCGAGCGCCGGCGCAAAAATAAAACCACGCGCTTCGATTCCGATTACGGAATCGATCTTCTCACCCTCAAACTGCGACGCCAGCGCGTCGACCGTGTCGCGCAGCCCTTCGGGATGCTTCAACAAAGTCGTGATGTCATAAAAATTGATGCCGGGCTTGGGAAAGTCCGGCACTTCGCGAATTAACGATTTTAGATGGTCCATCTTCCTCTTTATCTCTCGATTCGAAACGCAGAATATGAGCCGCTAGGCTCCAAAACGATTTCTTCAACCTGGTCCACTACAGCCCACTGCGGCCCCGTCGCGAGGTCGTGCTTGAAGTCTTCAACACTACCCGGCGGACCTTCGGCCAGAGCCTCGACTGTGCCATCAAAACAATTGCGCACGTAACCGACAACCTGATGTCTCGCGGCTGCGCGTTGCGCAAAGAAACGATAACCCACCCCTTGCACTTCACCTCGAATTAAAAACTTGCGCGCTACTTGCACTTAAAAAGCTCGCCCTCTTTTCCCTTCTCTAACGTAAACGTTTCCGCGTCGGCATCATCGAACTTCAACGTGAGCGTCATCGTGTTGCCCTCGATCGTGCCCGTGTAAGTCGCCGGCTGTCCTTTAGAACTCTCGTCTGCTCGCACTGGTCCACCACGTTCCATGTGGTGAGTCCCGCGCAGGTTGAAATGACCACCGGCATCGATCACTAACGGACCATCGATCACACCGTTGGCGCAATCGTATTCGATCGTCGCCGACTTCGCGCCAACCTTCATCTGTACGTGCTGTCCACCCCACAATCCAGTGGAAATACGTCGCATTTTTTGGATCTTCGCTCCCGCTGAAATCATCAGCAACATCGAGACAACTAAAACACCAATGATCTTACTTCTGAACATGACGCCGATTGTAGGCAGCGAGAAACTTTCTTTCAACTCGTCACGTAATAGGCACACTGCGGGTGAGAACGACCTTTCATCCAATTCTGCGTAGCTCATCTCTATTTATTCGCGAACGTTTCCAAAGTGAGGACTCCCAAATGCGACGCTTACTCGTGACGAGCCTATCGCTGCTGATGCTGATAGCGAACGTCTCCTATGTAAATGCCAAGCCAC
>DATEWS010000397.1:0-2478 GCA_035257785.1 Pyrinomonadaceae bacterium | reverse complement strand
TTTGAAGCGGGGGCAAGCCCCTCTCCCTGACTTGTTAGGGATAACGTTTGAAAACACCCCATGGAAGAAAAACCCCGGCGAATTGATTCGATTGATCTATTGCGTGGCATCGTGATGGTGATCATGATGTTGGACCACACGCGCGATTTCGTTCACAATGCGGCGCGCGAGTTTGATCCAACCGATCTATCGCGCACCAACATCGCCCTCTTCTTCACTCGCTGGATCACACACTTCTGCGCGCCGACTTTCGTGTTCCTCGCGGGCACGGGTGCTTACTTGCAGTTCGCGCGCGGCAAGAGCAAGGCAGAGTTGTCTCGTTTCCTTGTTACGCGCGGGTTGTGGCTGATCCTGCTCGAGATGACGATCGTTCAGTGGTGCGTCACATTTCGTCCTGACTATCGTTTTCTCGGTTTCTTCCAGGTGATCTGGGTCATCGGCGTGTCGATGATCGTGCTGGCGGCGCTCATTCACTTTCCGAAAACCGTCATCGCCGCTTTCGGTCTGCTGATGATTGCGCTACACAATCTCGCTGACGGAATTCGCGTGACCGGTTGGCGTGGACCAGGCACACCGAATCCCGGCGTTGGCGCGAAGCTTTGGATACTGCTACACCAGGCTTTCGATGGTTTTGCGATATTCGGCGATAACAGTCCGGTGCTCTTTGTGATCTACCCGTTAATTCCGTGGATCGGCGTGATGGCGGTTGGTTACGTCTTGGGTGTGCTTTACCAGTTTGACGCTGCGCGACGACGACGCTTGCTTCTGATCATCGGCGGTTCAGCGACGCTGCTCTTCATCATTATTCGTGCGATCAATCGCTACGGCGATCCTTTTGCATGGAAGCAGCAGAAGAATTTTATCTTTACTGTGCTTTCGTTCATTAATACGTGGAAGTATCCGCCGTCGTTACTGTTTCTGTTGATGACCCTTGGACCGGCGATCCTGTTTCTGGCGTTTGCTGAGTCGCAATCGACAGGCGGTCCAATGCGAAATTTTTTCGTGACCTTTGGTCGCGTGCCGCTCTTCTTCTACATCCTGCAATGGTTCGTGGCCCACGTCATCTCTCTCGTGCTGCACATCGCATTTGGGAAACCGACGGCCTGGTTATATAGGTCGCCTTTAAACTTTGGACCAGCACCGCAGGGAATCGGTTTCAACCTCGCCATCGTCTACCTCTCATGGATCGCCGGCGTGCTGATTCTCTACCCAGTCTGTCGCTGGTTCGCAGGCGTGAAGCAGCGCCGGCGAGACTGGTGGCTCTCGTATTTGTGAGAGTGGTTTCACGCAAAGACGTAAAGATTACGCAAAGCCGCAAAGGCAAAGGCATCATCTTAATTGCGCCTTTGCGTAACCTTTGCGTCTTTGCGTGAAATATCTCTAAAATCCCGTCATGCAAAACAAAGAAATCCGTTTGGCCAGCCGTCCGGCTGGTGTGCCCACACTTGAAAACTTTCAGTTCGCAGACACGGAAGTGCCAAAGCCTCAGGCCAATGAAGTGTTGGTGCGCCTGCATTACATCTCCGTCGATCCGTACCTGCGCGGCAGGATGCGTGACAGAAAATCGTATGTTGCGCCTTTCGAGGTCGGGCAAGTGATCAAGAGTGCGGCTGTCGGTGAAGTGGTTGAGTCTGCGTCGCCAAAGTTTCAGCCCGGTGATGTCGTGAGCGGTGGTAGTTTTGGTTGGCGGTTGTACGACGTTGTCGATGCGAACGCTTTGATGAAAGTAGTGCCCGGGGTTTCACCAACGACCGCGCTCGGCGTTCTTGGCGGAACCGGTTTGACTGCTTACTTCGGCTTGCTCGACATCGGCGAGCCGAAAGAAGGTGAAACAGTGGTTGTCTCAGGCGCGGCCGGCGCTGTTGGCATGACCGTCTGCCAGATCGCAAAGATAAAAGGTTGTCGTGTTGTCGGAACTGCGGGCAGCGACGAGAAGTGTGACTACTTGCGTAATGAACTGGGTGTCGACGCAGCAATCAACTACAAGACGACCGAAAGCATGCATGAAGCACTCAAAGAAGCCTGCCCGAACAACATCGACGTTTACTTCGACAACGTCGGCGGTGAAGTTTCAGAAGCGGTGTTGCCGCTAATCAATAAAGGCGCTCGGCTCGTCATCTGTGGACAGATCTCGATCTACAACTCCGACAAGCCTCCAGTCGGACTCCAACCACAACCCTTTTTGCTCATCAACAGCGCGACGATGAAAGGTTTCATCGTCACGCAGTACATGAATCGCTTCGGTGAAGGTATTCAACAGTTGGCCCAATGGTTTATGTCAGGTCAACTCAAACACGCTGAGACAATCGTTGAGGGCTTTGAAAATACGCCACAGGCGTTTATCGGATTGTTCTCCGGCGAGAACCTCGGCAAGCAGATCGTGAAGATCTGATTCGCGTTAATTCGCCTCAATCCGCGGCAGGCTCTCTTTTAACTCGCGAAACAAGCGGGCAAGATCTGCGCGCTGGTAATTTGCAT
>DATEWS010000396.1:0-2282 GCA_035257785.1 Pyrinomonadaceae bacterium | reverse complement strand
ATTCCATTCTAGGAGGCGCACGTGTTTCTGGACACATCGAGATACAAGGACGTGAAGACCATCGAGGGCGAAGACCGCAAAGGTCGAAAAGTGACTGCGATCAAACTCCGCCGGCTGCCTTACGTCACCGGCACGCCAACTATTTTGAGCGGCAACGATCGCCTCGACGTGATCGCGCAACGCAAGTACAGCGATGGAACTAAGTTCTGGCATGTCGCCGATGCGAACACCGAACTTGAAGCAAACGATCTGACGAAACCACGTCCTAACGACAAAGAGACGCGCGAGGTCTTCGTTCCCGAAACGTAAATGGGCGCTGTTGAATACAAGATGTTCTTCGACGGCACGGCCGCAACCATGGAGCAACTCGACAAGATCGAGGAAGTCGCGGTGGACCAGGCCGTCGATCGCGCGTGGGAAGCGCGCATCAAGATCCCCGTGTGCGTCAACAACGACGGCAAGTGGGAAGGCGAAGACGAAGCGTGGATGAAAGCGTTCACTCGCATCCGCGTGGAGGTGAATGCCGGTGACGGGAAGTTTGTGCCTTTGATCGACGGGCCCGTGGTTGGCTTCGACAGTGCGCGAAGTTCGCAACCGGGCAAGAGCGACGTCACAGTTGTGGTCCATGACGACAGCGCTTTGCTCAATCGCGAAGCGAAAGTCGAAGTGAAGGAAGGATTGACTGACAGCGAAATCGCGGAACAGATCTTCCTCGCCGCACAACTCGGTGGCACGCCCGATATCCAACCAACTCCACCACCGCCGGACAACAAGATGAACTCGGCCGTGCTGCGTGGCACGCCGATGCAGTGCTTGCGCGACCTCGCTAAACGCAACCAGGACTGGCACGCGTACGTTCTGCCGGGTTTGCTGCCGTCGCAGAGTATCGGTTGTTTCAAGCAGTTTCCGACCGACACGGACGGTCTGCCCGAGATGAGCATGATGGGCGCCGACCGCAACATCGCGAATTTCAACGTCAACAACAAAGCGACAGGACCAACGACGGTTCAGGCTGCCACACTCGGTATCGATCACAGTGGTGTAAAGACGGCGACTTCGAGCTATCGCGACGCCACGCTGCTCGGTGACGAACCGCCTGACGCAAAGAACACAAATCAAAGCACAACGCTGCTGCCGCCCGGACAGACGGATCGCACTGATCTCGATCAAGCAGTTAAGGGCGCCGCTGCGATGTCGGGTTTTGCACTTCAGGCCACAGGAAACATCGTGCCGTTTTGTTATCCCGCGGCGTTGTCGCCGTATCGCTGGGTGATGGTGAAGATCTCCGACAGTCAGTTCAGCACGAAGTACTTGATCACAAACGTCAAGCACACGCTGACCAGATCTATCTACACACAAAACTTTTCTATGCAAGGCAACGCAGTGAGTGCAGCAGCGAGCAGCAGTGCTTCAACACCTGCGCCAAGCGCGAGCGCAGGTGTCAGTTTCAACGTGCAGGTGAGCATCTTCTAATGTCGACAGAGCATGAAGAGTTGATGGTTGGGATCGCGGAGCAGATGCGCTCGCGGTTTTATGGCAAGTACCGCGGCATCGTCACGAATGTCGAGGATCCCGAGAAGCTTGGTCGCATCGTGGCCCAGGTTCCGGAAGTCTTGCAGGAGATGCCTTCGCCATGGGCGTTGCCCGTCACTCCCTTTGCCGGACCGGGTCATGGACTCGTGTTGATTCCGGAAGTGGGAGACGGAGTTTGGATTGAATTCGAGGCCGGCGATCCGTCGCGTCCGATTTGGACCGGCGGCTGGTGGGGACCAAACGAATTGCCTGCGCCGGGCGACGTGCAAGTGCGCGCCCTCGTCACGACCGCGGGTCACAAGTTTGTGCTCAACGACAAGGACAAAGAAATACAACTGCTCCATTCCGGCGGCGCGGAATTAAAGATGACTGACAACGACATTACGCTAACCATCGGTCAATCCGAATTCAAGATGACGTCGGACCAGATCAGTTTGAAGGTGCTTACAAACGAAATCACGATGACCACGACCGACATAACGTTGAAGGGTGGTCCAACGGCGGTAATCAAACTTTCTCCGGCAGGAACGGACGTGAACAACAGCGCGATCAAGGTGATGTAAGCCGCGTTAATCCGCGTTCATTCGCGGCGGAAAGGACTAATGCCGGGATTTGTACTCACAACCATGAGCACGGTGCTTTGCATGCATGGAGGCTCGGCGATCTTAACGACCGCCAACGCAAAGATGATGGTCGACAATGCGCCCGCCTTGTTGGAATCAGACATCCACTCGGTCGCGGGGTGTCCG
>DATEWS010000395.1:0-2860 GCA_035257785.1 Pyrinomonadaceae bacterium | reverse complement strand
CGTATGGCCGCATTTTGCCGGATGAATTTCTGCGCGCGCCCCGCCGTGGCTGCATCAACGTTCATTTCTCTTTGCTGCCTTTGTATCGCGGAGCCGCGCCGGCAAACTGGGCCATCGTCAACGGTGAAACAGAAACTGGCGTAACCACGATGTTCATCGAGCCAACACTCGACACTGGTCCGATTCTCCTGCAACGCAAAACTGGAATCGGCGAAACCGAGACCGCTCCGGAATTGATGCAACGGCTGTCGGAAATCGGCGCGGAGTTACTCGGTGAGACTCTCGCTAAACTTGATGATCTAACGCCACGCCCGCAGCACGATCGAGACGCGACGTTCGCACCAGTGCTGAAAAAAGAAGACGGCTTGATTGATTGGTCGCTCGATGCTGCCGCAATTGCACGTCGCGTCCGAGGGTTTCAACCGTGGCCCACCGCTTACACAAACCTGAAATCAAAACGTTTGACCATCTGGCGGGCTGAACCGATTCAGATGGCCCCTAAATATCCACGGGCGGGCCACGTTGTTCACGCCTTTGGCGACCATTTAATAGTGGGTTGCGGTGACAACACCTTGCTTGCTTTGATAGAGGTCCAACCTGAAGGGCGAAAGAGAATGTCTGCGCGCGATCTGAGAAACGGCATGCACCTGAAAGCTGGCGATCGCTTTGGCTAAGCTGAAAGAGATCTCACCGGCGCGCCTGGCTGCGTTCAAGATCCTGCAGCAAGTGGAGGGCGGCGCTTTTTCTTCAGTGCTGCTGGCGGCTGAAGAGCCGCGGCTGCAAGTGGTAGATCGAGCCCTCTGTCACGAATTGGTATTGGGAGTTCTACGTTGGCGGTTGCTGCTCGACAAGGTCGTCGAACACTTCTCGAACCGCCGCATTGAGAGTTTGGATTTGCCCGTTCGTATTGCACTGCGGCTTGGTCTCTACCAGCTTCGTTTCCTCACTCGCATTCCCGCATCGGCTGCTGTTAATGAATCGGTGAATTTAGTTCGAGTGGCCCGATTAAGTTCGGCGGGAGCGTTTGTGAATGCCGTGCTGCGACGTGCTGTTCGTGAACCGGAATACGATCCAACGGCTGATATCGCCGATCCGATCGAGAAGAGCGCAATTCAAACATCGCATCCACGTTGGTTGATCGAACGTTGGGTCGATTCATTTGGTTTTCAAGAGGCGGAAGCGTTTGCCCACGCGAACAATCTCGTACCGCCGACGTCTTTTCGAGTGGTTGGGAATCAATCCGAGACCTTGTCAAAACTTACTGCCGCCGGAGCCGCACTGGAATCGTCGCACATTGCGGCCGGCGCATGGCGCGTTTCCGGAACAACGTCGCTGCTGCGCGAGCTGAGCGCTGCTGGCGAGATTTATTTACAGGACGAAGCATCACAACTCGTCGCGCAGCTTCTCGCTGCGAAACCAGGCGAACGTGTGCTCGACCTCTGCGCCGCACCCGGTGGCAAGACTACGATGATCGCTGACCGCACTGGAGATCGCGCGTTCGTCGTTGCTGCCGATCGCTCGGCAACGCGAATGGAAACAGTCGTCGCGGTAACAAAACTGCACCAACTCAAGGGAATCAAGCCGGTGATTCTCGATGCGGCGCAACAGTTACCGTTCTGGCGGGAAAGTTTCGACAAAGTTCTCGTAGATGCGCCGTGTTCCGGTACAGGTACGTTGCGGCGAAACCCGGAAATTCGCTGGCGTCTGTCACCGGACGACATCCCGATCCTGGTCGAACAGCAGAAACGCATTCTTCGCAACGCGCTGGAAATGGTGAAGCCGGGGGGACGTCTGGTTTATTCGACGTGTTCAGTTGAGCCTGAAGAGAATGAAGGCGTCATTGCTGAATGCGGTCTCAATCCTCTTGAAACAATCCGAACCTGGCCGCACCGCGATGGATGTGATGGGTTCTTCATGGCTGCTTTGCGGATTGATCCGAGTATGTCGGTGAAAATCCGTGGCTGATCTGCTAGACTTCGCAACTTGGTGAGTTTAGCTGCCAGAATTTTGTCAATCTTCCGAAGTATCGCAATCGTGATTGCGATCGCGGTTGTTTTCCTCTTCGGAGTAGCTACCACAGTTTATCTATCTTTGCGCAGTCCGGAAGTGAAGGTTCCGGATGTTGTCGGCAAAAACAGGTTCGAGGCTGAGCGCATCCTGGGTGAAGCGGATCTGAAGTTTCGTGTTCGTTCTTCGAGGCCCAGCAACGAAACAAAAGCCGACACCGTTCTGTTCCAGTTGCCTCGTGCCGGCGAAGTAGTCAAGACTGGTCAAACAGTCGCAATGGACATCAGTCGCGAAGCCAAAGAAGGCGAGTCGCCTGAAAATGTAACTCCCGACGAGCCGGTTGAAAATCGAAACACGAATGCATCGTCCAACGCTAACGAGAACAGACCGAAGCGGCCTAAACCCAAAAATACAAACGACAACGTTAACGGCAACGCCAACAGCAATACGAACGGCAACACAAATCGATCAGCTAACATCAATCGTGGAAACGTAAACAGCGGCGCCAACGTTAATGCCACTCCCCGTGTCAATATAAATCGACCCGACGTGCGTAATTCGAATGCGAATACGCGACCGGCAACAAGCAACGATAACAGACGTCCGGCAGCTCCTCGACCAACGCCGAAACCGACACCGAACCATTGAAACGTGAGTAGAGATCGAAATATCGATATCGCCCCGTCGATCCTTTCCGCGAACTTTTCTTGTTTGGGAGACGAGATCCGCGCGGTCGAACGCGGCGGCGCCGGTGTGCTGCACGTGGATGTAATGGATGGTCACTTCGTGCCGAACATCACGGTGGGTTTGCCCGTGGTTAAGTCACTCGCCGGCTTTACGCGTTTGCCCATCG
>DATEWS010000394.1:0-2522 GCA_035257785.1 Pyrinomonadaceae bacterium | reverse complement strand
GAAACACGAGTGCGGGTGGTCCCGGGGTGGTACCGCGAGCCGCCGCAAAAAGCGCGGTCAAAACACCGACGACAACAACTAGCGCGGCTAACACTCCTCCGGCGATGCCGAGACGTTGATGCACACGCGTTCTACGTGTCGCGACGAGTGATACCTGAGTAATGAAAAGAAGCACCCAGGCAGTCATCACGATGCCGTGCAACTCAACTATGCGACCCGGTAGATCCGGGGTGTTGAAAAAAGGTTTGAGATAGTAAGTACGTGCGAAACCGGCCAGTACGATTAAGGGAGTAACAATTGCTGCCAGGATATAAAGCCGCCGGTCGTTAACGCGGCCTGGCATTCGGGGGGTTGCTGCCATCGAATCCTCCAACAGGGATTTTTAGAGGCTCAGATATTAGCAAAATTTGAAGATTTGTCTCTGCTGACTTTGCGTACACTTTGCGTCCTCTGCGTGAAACAACCTTTTCACGCAAAGAACGCAAAGTGCGCAGAGACCGCAGCGATTAATCAGGTTGTATAGATGACGGTGTTTGTTTTGCCGACTTTCACGCAGATAAGCCACACAAAGAAAACAAAGACAAGAAAGAACAGACCACCAAGATCAGGTTCGGCAATCTCATTGGTCGCATAAGCTCTCAAAGGTTCGAGGTCACTGCTATCGAGTTGCTTGGGTGGATCCAGAATGACTGCTCCGCTAGTCGGGGTCACGAGTTTATAACGCAGGGCCAGTATTGTGGCCGCTTCTTTCAACGACTCATCTCGAGCCCCCAGGATCCGTGCGACTTCATCGTTGGCCCAAAGCTGGGCCAGTTCGTTTGAAGTCTTAACACCATCGAGAGCCGGATCCGCTTGTTGATGTTTTACAGATCTCGCGAACTCAAGTGTTGGCACCTGGCCGGATAGTTGTTGAAATAGACGCTCGAGGTCCATTCGCAGTGAACCCAATCGAACCACGGATTTAACTTCGTTGATGCCATCAAGCTTGTTTACGATCTCGTCTGAACCAGGGCTAGTCTGCACGGAATAAAGTGATGGTCCAAAGAAATGCGTGTTCAAGCGATGCAGTAGTGGTTCGACAGATGTGAGCGTTGTGCGCTGCGGGCTATGTATCCACACGATCGCATTGTTGCCCGGAGTTGCAGTAGCCAGATCCCACGCCTTGCCGAGAGCCGGTACATTGTCCGCTCCGCCTGCGAAGGTCGTCTCGTTTAAAAAACTCGATATTTGACCAATCCCGCCGGAAACCACCGGCTCACTATCACTCTCGTGAAGCCAATCTGCGTCTGACATGACGAGTTGCACATCCATATCGGACGGCAGCACGTTGAGCGCCGATCTAATCTGGGCTTGCGACTCGGCCATCGACGCGGAAGTGTCGACCACTAAAACGAGGCGTCGTAAGTGAGACGGCGTGCGTTCTTCAAGCGACTGCTTAACAATTGTTCCACCGACCTCAAAGGGGTTAGGACTCCAGATGCCATGATCGCTGTCAGTTCGTGCCAACCGGAACGCTGTTTCCGGTCTCATGAGCTCCGCGTCACTGAACAGCCCGTAAAGTTGAAAGCCCAGATTGTTAGGTCTGACACCGGAACGGACCGACAAGGCGTAGTCAGAGCTCAGCGAATGGTTCGAATCGACCAGAACCCAATGCTTGAGATTCGTTGGGATGCGGAAATTTCGACTGTTGAAATAAGGGAGAATGAGCCGCGCTTGATCTTTGGTTTGTAACACCAGTGGGACAGTGATGCCGATCCGGATTTTGATCTCCTTACCGGAAACAGGTACGGGATAGGTTTGGACCATGACGCGATCGCGACCAGCCGTCGTGACCACAACACGAGGGCGTCGTAGATAAGGAGATCCGCCGGCCGGGACGAAGCTACTGCGACCAGTAAACTGTGCGTCCTCGTCCACACCTGCCATCCAATGCGTCACGCTGGAGACGACGGCGCCGGGCGGCAGTTGTATCTCGGCGCGTGCCTCTTTATCGGAATCAGAATTGTTTTCGAAACTGACAGTCCAATCCAAATGTCCTACGCCACCGTCCGCATCGACGGTTCCTTCGATCCTGGAGCTGGAAAGTGAAAGGCCTTGTAAGATGCCGCCTGTTTTGGTTCCGTCTGCACTCTCCTCAAAGTCGAAATCGTCCTGTCGTATTAGACGGGCATTAACCCTTCGAGGCGGAGGCGACGCATCAAAGCGTTCGCCTGTCACGCGGTAGTAAATGTCGCGCGCTTCCTCAGCCTTTACCGGACTATCAGGCGAAAGCCACTCGTCAAGTACGAAGAGGGAATGACCTCGATAGTCGTAGCACCTCCGGAGCAAGTAGTCCTGGCTGCCGTACTGACGAAGAAAGCGAATTCCTTCATTCCTGATTTGAGGTGAAAAAGACGATGCCAGGTCAAGTCCGTGGCGCGTCAGGAGTACGGGTGTTTCTGCAACACCGATTGCGGCAATACAGACACCGAGGCTCGCGAGAAAACCTTTGGTCGTGATCGGAAAACTCTTCCGCGGCGCGG
>DATEWS010000393.1:0-2649 GCA_035257785.1 Pyrinomonadaceae bacterium | reverse complement strand
CACGCTCAAACTGTACGTCGGCACCGTTACGACCGCCGGCACTGTTGACGTTGTACAACTCGCGGATCAGTGGAATGAGAGAACGATCACGGCCAGGAATGCGCCGGCGTTAGCTGATCTCGTTGCGAGTGGCGTACCGATCGATATAAACAAAAAGGGGCAATATCTTCTGATCGATGTGACCACTGCGGTGAAGAACTGGCTCGATACCTCGACGAACAACGGACTCGCACTGATTGCGGGATCCGGAGCGTCGGTCACGTTCGACAGTAAAGAGAATTCACAGACGAGTCATGAGCCTGAGCTAATCGTCACGTTGAATCGAGACATTGGTCCACAAGGTCCGGAAGGTCCTCAGGGGCCGCAAGGCCCGGAGGGACCAGCCGGCGCGCAAGGAATACAAGGTGCGCAGGGACCGGAAGGTCCTCAGGGTCCACAAGGTCCTGTTGGACCGGCCGGAGCGCAGGGTCCCGAAGGTCCGAAAGGTGCTGATGGACCACAAGGTGCTCAGGGCATTCAAGGCGCAGAAGGTCCACAGGGTCCGCAAGGGCCGCAAGGCTTACAAGGTCTGACTGGTTCAATTGGTCCAATGGGACCACAGGGTGACAAAGGCGATAAGGGCGACAAAGGTGACAAAGGCGATCAGGGCGATGCGGGCGCCAATGGGCTTTCTGGCTCAGAGTTCGACAAGAACCTCGTGGCGTTGCTGCGTTGGGATCTGATTCGACCTGGCAATGCGACCTTCAATATCCTGGGAGGCGCGTTAGGCTCAGCTTTTGACGGCGAAAACATCTGGATCGCAAACAACTTTATCAACAAAGTCACAAAGGTGCGCGCCAGTGACGGTGTTGTACTCGGAAGTTACGCAGTCAACCCAGGTCCGCAGGGAATCGCGTTTGACGGCGCCAACATCTGGGTTGCAAGCATTAGCAGCACCGTTACCAAGCTGCGAGCCAGTGACGGCACGGTGCTTGGAACTTTTCCCGTACCTGGGAATCCGACAAGACTCGTTTTTGACGGCACGAACATTTGGGTCGCCTTCCAGGGAGGCTTAACGAGACTTCGACCTGACGGGACTCTTATCGGAATCATTTCTGCGCCTGGACCATTTGGTGTCGTTTTTGATGGCGTCAATGTCTGGTCAGCAAATGCGAACGGGACTGTTTCGCGATGGCGCGCCTCCGATGGTCGTCCGATGGGAAACTTCCCCGCGGGTCCATCTACTCGTGAGATCGCGTTCGACGGAAAAAACATTTGGATCACAAATCCGAACGAAAACACTGTCACGAAACTCAAGGCAAGCGACGGTTCCTTGATCGGAACTTATCCAGTTGGTCTGCGTCCGCAGGGCGTCGCCTTTGATGGTGAGAACATCTGGGTCGCGAATTCGCTGGGAAATAGCGTTACGAAGTTGCAGGCCGGCGACGGCACTGTGCTCGACACGATTACGGTTGGTTCAATGCCGCAATATGTGCTATTTGATGGGACCAGTATTTGGGTCACGAACTCGGCCGGCACGACCTCGATTATGCGGATTGGGCTCCATTGATCAAAAGGTTATTACTCAAAACCGTTTTCGTACTTCTCATCCTGCCCGCGTGTGTGCGCGGGCAGGATGATGACAATTGGCCCTCGCTTAGTTACCTGCGACAAGATTACCGAGCAGTTCAGATCGTCCTACACATTCGGATTCAGCAGGCGGAGATCACGAATCGGGTTGGTGGTTATGAGGATTGGAAGATCAAAGCGGAGGTGATTGAGTCGTTCAAAGGGAAGTTTAAGAAAGGCGATGTGTTTACGTATTTTCACGGTGCGGAGGCAGGGTTTAAAAAAGAGTATTTCAGCGGCGAAAAGATCGTGTTTTTGTTAGCGGAGCGTAGAGAGGATCGAACGATTCATTACGCTGTCTTAGAAAATTCAACCCTCCCAGCGAACGCAGATCGCATCCGAAAACTCCGGCTGATCAAACGTTCACACAAGCATCGGTAAAGGGAACAAGGAAACGTTCTATTCTTGTACCTTTTGGTGGCGTGATTTTTCACGTATGATGCACCGAACCGATCGTCCAGCCGGGGAGTACAAATATGAGCGACCGAAAATATCGGCATCGCGGCTACATGGATAACGATCGTGAGCCGCAGCAATCGAAACCGCAGCAGCAAAAGCCGCGCGAACGTGAAGGCCCACGCTCACCGAAAATGATGGCCTTCGGTGAAACGGTGAAGTGCTCCTCGTGCGGCGCTAAAGCACCGTCGAATATCTCGTTCGAGAGTTCCTGCACAAACTGCCGCTCCGAACTTCACACCTGCCGGCAATGCAACTACTTCGATCCGAGCGCTCATTTTGAATGTAGTAAACCAATCACCACGAAGATCGTGAACAAGAACGCGCGCAACACCTGCGATCTGTTTGCACCACGAACCGTTGTCGAGCGCCAAACTTCATCCGGCGCACCGACCGACGCTCGCGCCGCGTTCGCGAAGTTGTTTAAGAAGTAATTACGTCGCTCAGAACTTCAGCGCCTGTTCTAAGGAAAACGCGAACGACAACAGACGCGCTTCACCGAACGTTGGCCCAGCGATCTGTAACCCAACCGGCAGACCGGCTCGCGTGGAACCGCACGGGATGGAAATCGTGGGCAGGCCGTAC
>DATEWS010000392.1:0-5063 GCA_035257785.1 Pyrinomonadaceae bacterium | reverse complement strand
CGATCTACATCTGCGGCGACTGGCGGAGTTCGGCTGCGATTCATCGCGTCGGGGCGAAGTATTTTGTGCCGCAGAACCGGATCACGTGGGAACGTGAAAAGGGTCGCGGGGCGAAGTCAAACTGGAAAAACTGTTCCGAAGATATCTGGTTCTTCACCGTGAGTGACGATTATTACTTCAACGTTGAAGCGGTGATGCTGAAACGTAAGGTCGTTGCGCCATACACTCATGAGAATGGTGAGCCGAAGGATTGGGAGGAGAGTGAAGATGGTCGGTTTCGAGTCACACATCCGTCGAATCTCTGGACTGACGTGACCGTGCCGTACTGGTCAATGCCGGAGAACACGGATCATCCGACGCAAAAACCCGAGAAATTGCTGGCGAAGATCATTCTCGCGAGCTCGAAGGAAGGTAATCTCGTGTTTGATCCGTTTAACGGTTCGGGCACGACGACGGTGGTCGCGAAGAAACTCGGCCGACGGTATCTGGGGATTGAGATTGATGAAACTTACTGTTGCCTCGCGCTGAAGCGGTTGGAGATGGCAGCCTCGGACTCGACGATTCAAGGGTATGTTGATGGGGTCTTCTGGGAGCGAAACGCGAAGAATTCCTCACGCGGCGGCGCGGCGGCGCAACGCAAGAAGCGTTAAGATTGCCTCCGTTGCGACGCTGCGCCGCCGCGTGAAAAATCCCTCTAAACTTGACGTATCCAGCACCCGACCCCTATCATATCTCGTTTGAAATTGCGGCCCGCGTGCCGCCTATAGAGAGTGATCAAATGAAACCAGGAATTCACCCAGAATACGTTGATATTACCGTCACCTGCGCGTGTGGCGAGACGTTCCAAACGCGCTCGACCAAGAAAGGTGACCTGCACGTCGAAATTTGTTCCGCTTGCCACCCGTTCTTTACCGGCAAGCAGAAGCTGGTCGATACCGCAGGACGTGTCGATCGCTTCAACAAGCGCTATGGCAAGAAACCTGCCACCGAAAGCGCTGCCGCTCCCCAACATTAGCCTGACCGACTCCTGACGCCGGCATGATGGGTCGCTCTTCACGAGCAACTCAACCATAGCCGGCGTTAGTGTTTTTAACCTCAATTCACGATTCACAACTAACAAACGATGAGCACACCAGAAAGAGATCTAATCGTTGGCGGCCAGGCAGTTATCGAGGGCGTGATGATGCGCACCCCGAGCGCCTACGCGATCGCCGTGCGTAAAGCTGACGGCACCATCGTGAATACGGCAGCGCGCCTGCCGAAGTGGAGCGATAAGTATCCGATCCTGAAACTTCCCGTGCTTCGCGGCGGTGCGGTGTTGGTCCAATCGATGGGCCTCGGTATCAAGGCGTTGAACTATTCAGCCAACGAAGCTTTTGCCGAAGCCGAAGAAGTGAAGACTGAAGAAGTGAAAGTCGCACTCTCGCCCGCAGTGATCGAAGGCGAAGGGGATTTTGCAGGTTTGACCGGCGCGGTGCCCGGCTACTTCCCTGTTCCCACTCAGAAGCGATCGAAAGATGAGCTCAAAAAAGGAACGACTGCCGCAGCAGCCGGATCGATAGTGTTCGCGTTGATCTTCAACGTGTTGCTCTTCGTTGCTGCTCCATTGTTACTTACTAATGCACTTTTCATCGCGGCCGGTTGGGCCACATCTCCGGCGCCGGTTGCCAGCGCGCCGGCCACACCAGGCAACAGCGCCGCCACACCGCAGACTGAAGAAGCATGGTACTCAGACGCATGGACCACTGTTCGCACTTACTTACACCCGGTGCGACCGTCAGTTGCGTTCAACCTTATCGACGGGCTGATTCGCATGACGTTCTTTCTGATCATGATCTTCAGCTTCTCGCTCCTGAAAGACATTCGCCGCGTCTTTCAGTACCACGGCGCCGAACACAAGACGGTCTTCACATGGGAAGCAGGACTGCCGTTGACAGTCGCTAACGCGCGCCCGCAACCACGTCAGCATCCGCGCTGCGGAACGAGTTTCCTGATGGTCGTAATGCTGGTGGCAATCGTGCTCTTTTCGGTGATCAAGTTTGACTCGTTGTTATTGAACTTCCTGATTCGTATCGCGCTGATGCCGGTGGTCGCCGGCTTGTCGTATGAAATCATTCGTCTGTCGGCGAAGAAAGAAAGCAGTTGGTTCTTCAAACTGATGACGAGACCGGGCGTGTGGCTGCAAAACATCACCACGCAGGAACCGGATGACCAGCAACTCGAAGTCGCGATTGAAGCATTGAAAGAATCGTTGAAGTTGGAGCCGCAGACTGGAGAACTACAGCCGGCGCCACTCTCGTGAGGTCTAAATGCCCGTGAGGTTTGCATGATCGACAAACTGGAACAAATTGTTAGTCGTTATGAGGAGTTGACTCAGGAGTTGTCGTCGCCTGAGCTGCTCAGCAATCCTTCCGCGTACGCGAAGGCTGCGAAGCAACATCGCACACTAGGCGAAGTCGTGCAGAAGTATCAAGCGTGGAAGGGCTTGAAAAAGGAGTTGGACGACGCGCGCGAATTGCTCGACACCTCAGACGATAACGAAATGCGCGAAATGGCGCTGCTGGAAGTGGAGTCACTGCAAGAGAAAATTGAAAAGGCAGATAACGAGCTCAAACTTCTGCTAATCCCGAGCGATCCAAACGACGAGAAGAACGTCATTCTTGAAATCCGCGCCGGTACCGGCGGCGACGAAGCGACACTGTTCGCAGCCGAGATGGTGCGCATGTACTCGCGTTACGCGGAAAAACAGCGCTGGCGCTTTGAAGTTCTTGAAGCATCTGAATCGGGCATCGGCGGACTTAAAGAAGCGATCGTTTTAATCGAAGGCGACAAAGTCTATTCGAAGTTGAAACACGAATCGGGCGTGCATCGTGTGCAACGTGTGCCGCAGACTGAAGCGAGCGGACGCATTCATACGTCTGCGATCACCGTCGCGGTTTTGCCCGAAGCGGAAGAAGTCGACGTTAAGATCGACCCGAAGGATTTGCGCATCGATACGTTCTGTTCATCAGGTCCGGGCGGCCAGTCAGTGAACACAACTTACTCTGCCGTACGCATCACGCACCTCCCGACCAACGTAGTTGTTTCGATGCAGGACGAGAAGTCGCAGATCAAGAATCGTGAAAAAGCGATGCGCGTGTTGCGTGCGCGTTTACAGGAACTCGAAGAAGAAAAACAACACGCGGCACAGGCGAGCGAACGGCGTTCGATGGTCGGCTCCGGCGATCGCTCCGAAAAGATTCGCACCTACAACTTCAAAGAGAACCGCGTCAGCGATCATCGCATTGGCCTGACGATTCATCAGCTCGATCTCGTGATGGAAGGAAACCTCGACCCGTTCATCGATGCCCTCGTCGCGCATTACCAGGCGGAGAAGCTGAAGGCTGAAGCCATCGCCGCTTAGATAAAAGTAGTAGATGTAAGAATGCCCCTTGCTACGAATGTCCTCCTGATCCGTCACGGTCAATCCAGAGGAAACGCTGAACGCCGTTTTGGCGGACACACCGCGACGCCTCTCTCGGCGCGTGGTCGCAACCAGGCACAGGCAACCGCACGCATTCTCAAATCGGAATCACTAACAGCGATTTATTCGAGTGACCTCGCGCGCGCTATGGAGACTGCGCAACCACTCGCGAAGTTGACGGGCTTGCCTGTTAATGGCACGAGCGCATTTCGCGAGCGCAGTGTCGGCGTGATGGAAGGTCTCACGTTCGAAGACGCAGCGCAGCAACATCCGGAACAGTATGCGGCGCTCCTGCGACGTGACTTCGAACATGTGCTGACTGGTGGCGAGAGTTATCGGCAGTTACTCGATCGGGCACGACAAAAGCTGGATGAGATTATTGAGGAAAATCGCGGCGGAAAGATCGTGGTCTTCAGTCACACCGGAACGATCTGCATTCTCGCGCTTCACCTGATGGGCGCTCTCGATGCGCCGGACCTGAAGCCCGTGTGGATCTCAAGCGCGAACTGCGGCATCGCAAGATTTGAACTTCGGAATGATGGCTTCGTGAGAGTCCTCGCATTAAACGATACGAATCATCTCTCCGGAATTTAGCCACCGATAACACGGAAGAAAATCCGGATTTGGTCCGTGTCATCCGCGGCTCTATTTCGGTGCCATGTCTTTTAGCCTGCGGCTGAGGCCGTTCCTGACTTTGAAGTAAGCATCGGCGACTTTCTTCGGCACCATCTTGCCGCCGGGGTTACCAGTCCACATAGGTTCGAGCACGTCGAGCCACTGCGACGTCATCTTCTCGTCAAAGCGAAGCATGCCTTCGCGCGTGACGCCCGGTGGCGGCGGGACAAAGCTCGCCAGCTTGTCGTACAAACGTTCGCGATCTGCACCGTCAGACCGCCGGAACAGATGCCACAATGTCAGCGTGTCGCGCGGTCGCGCCTCGTCCAACACCGACGCGAGCGCGGTCTCGCGTACCGCCGCGTCAGGATCAAAATCAACTTTCGTGAGCGCCTCAAGGAAAGCAGGTGACGCATCGTTGTAGTAAGCAGTTCCTGGTCCAAGTCCCGGACGTGTCTCGCACGACGCACCCGCGGGTACAATTGATTCACGATCCTTCGACTCCATCGCTACCCAGCCGGACGTCACGTGCAAGACACTGCCACCATCGTCCTTAACTTCCAGCGTGTACGCGCAGCCGTAATCAGCCGCGACTGCGGACGGCGTGTCGACGAAGAACAACCGCGGGGGCGCCCAGATCCGCGCACTCATCTTTCCACGCACGAGCTCGAGACGATGTTCGTCAGGTCGAGTTTGCAACAACCGCACACGTGAGTTCTCTTCGAGCTCGACGTTGCCGATCGTCGCGACATCGATCTGCGCACGCGAACTTCCGTCAGTCTCCAACCATTCGCCAATCGCCAGTCGACCGTTATTTGAGATCTGTTCGCTGCCAATTTTTGGCGCGCCATCAAGACGTCTTACCAGCCACGATGGTTTTTGCGGGACTCGCGATGATTTGTAGATCCAGAAGACGCCGGCGCCGGCAACCAGCAGCGCTGCGCGCCGGCTGAGGTTCAACTTGCTTTGCGAGTAAAGGCTCGAG
>DATEWS010000391.1:0-4877 GCA_035257785.1 Pyrinomonadaceae bacterium | reverse complement strand
CTCGTATGTGGTCGCTCAACGCACGCGAGAGATTGGGCTTCGCATGGCCTTGGGTGCGACGGCGCACGATGTGCAGAAATTGATACTGGTTCAGGGAATGACCCCGGTAGCAATCGGAGCAATAATCGGCCTTAGTGCTTCCGTCGCCCTAACAAAGCTGATTTCGGGGTTACTATTTGGAGTAAGGACTACTGATCTTGCGACTTTGATTGCTGTGACGTTACTGCTGGTAATAATTGCTCTCATCGCTAACTACATACCGGCCCGCCGCGCGATCAGAATAGATCCCCTGAGCGCACTGCGGTACGAGTAAAGAGTAAAGATGTTCGGCCCTTTAGCTAACACTCATGTTGGAAGCACCTGTATGAGCAATCAAGCAAGTCATCGTACGACTGTGCAGTTTGCAAGCAGTTATTCTGGCAAGCGTGGCACCCGGGTCCGAATCCTCGGATGTCGCGGCGAAGTTTGATATTTCGAGCGCGGGCCTGTCGCATTGCTCTCGTGCTAATTGTATCAAGCAGCAGGAAAAGCGTTTTTGATTGCTCATCAGCAGGCGGAGGTATGTGAAGGGTGACCAGTGGATGGCGATGATCGTCACATACAGCCATTCCAAGATATTCCACTGACTCCACCAGGCTAACAGGAACTGTGATCCACGCGCTGCAGTCTTGTTCAGGCGAGAATTGGAGCGACTCACTTACCTCCTGCTCAACTTTTACCCATCCGGTCAGCGCTACGGGTGGAATAAAGGCATCCCTCGAGAGTTGCTCGACAAAATCCGCTGGAGAAAATATTTGAGCTTTTGCCTGTCGCATGTTGTCCTCCAATGTTGAGACGACCTGATATGTGCCGTGGTTCGTTGCGGCGGAGCGGGCAAAGTAGAGCCTAAGCCCCGAAACATCTTTCTCGTTGAAAAATCTTCCAGTAGACTGTTTTCGGTTCAGGAAACAATCTCGCAGCTCGGATGTCTATTTACTTCCGCTCCGCGGTTCGCAGTGTGGAGAGGAGATATCCGGGATGTCACTGAATTTAGATTTCATTTCTTCTGAATTTAAGTTGAGTGTCGTAAATAATTCAGAAAGTAAAGCTTACCTTTTTGAGGGATACCGGCTCGACGTCCAGAGCCGGATGCTGTACCGCGGCCGGGCCGAAGTCGCGTTGCCACCGAAAGCGATCGAAACCCTGATCGCGCTGATCGAACTTCGCGGTGAGATTGTTAGCAAGACTGATCTCATGAAGATCATCTGGGCCGACACGATCGTCGAAGAGTCGAACCTCGATCACTACCTCCATGTCTTACGCAAAGCGCTTGGACAAAAAGGTGACGGACAGCCTTTCATCGAAACTCTACGTCGACGCGGGTATCGCTTTACCTCAGACGTCCAGGAGATCGAGCCTCCCAACCACAATGGAACGCCAGTGGCGCCGGCAGGTTCGAGTCCTGCTGAATTCACGGATAGAAAGAGTGAGGATCGGAATGGTCCAGTAAACTTCCCCGCCGGGTCATCACCCGCCAAGCCCGTTGAGATAGCCAAACCTTCCCGTTTTTCACCGATGTTTGCGGGCATCGCGGTTCTTGCCGGTTTATTCGCGTCGGTAATGATTTGGTATTTTCAGCGACCGCAAACTCTAAACCACCAGAGGCCCAGTCCGCGCGGCGAGCTCTCTGTGACGGCAGTGACCAACGGAATCCCGCTCGTGGACGCGGCCATTTCGCCGGACGGAAAATATTTTGTGTATAACGAGCTGTCCGACACTAAGTACCGCCTTTGGTTACATCAAGTCGGACAAGCGAGTCGCATGGAGATCACTCCACCCGGCGAGTGGTCCATGGGTGGCAAAACATTTTCGCCAAACGGAGAATTTGTGTATTTCGTTGGGCGAGAAAACGGAGATGATCAGGATGCGCTATATCGGATCCCGACGATCGGCGGGCCAGTAACGAAAATTTTCACGGACATTGGTTCGCCGATCTCATTTTCGCCGGATGGGAATCAGATCGCTTTCGTCAGAAATAACCAACGAACGAAAGAGTCCCAACTAATGACAGCCGCGGTGAACGACGACGCTCAAAGAGTTTTGGTAAGGCTCACTGGTAGCGAAACGCTCTCGCTCGGTACTGCATGGTCACCCGATGGAAAGTTTATCGCCTACGAAGTCTTGAACTCGAGCTCACCATCCTCTGAGGGCAACTGCTCGATCAAAGTCATCGAAGTAGACACGCACGCCGTTAAAGATCTTTCGCCGGAACGTTGGGACACTTGTTACCGCATGACCTGGACATCCGAAGGCGACGGACTGATCTTCATCGGTACCCGCATGTCGGAAAGCTACACGACGCGGCGCGATCAGGTTTACTACCTTTCCGTTGCTGACGGTGTGTCGCGTCGAATATCGACGGACGGAAGTCGTTATCAGTCAACATCGCTCGGTGTCACGGCAGACAACTCTTTGCTCGTGGTGCCGCACAAAAACCTCTCGCAGATATGGATGTTGGACGCGAACGGGGATGTTCGGAGCGCGGTGCAGCTCACCAACGGGCAATTGGATGGACCAGCGGGAATCGATACTTTGCCTGACGGCAGAATCGGGTACATAAGTAGATTCGGCGACGATCTCACTATCTGGGTCATGAACGCTGATGGCTCTAACCAACACCAGCTCGGCGTTCAGTTACCTGTTATCGAGCAGCTCAGAGCGACGGCTGACGGACGTTTCTTCATTTTTTCTGCGCGCCGTAATGGATTCAGCCATCTCTACCGCGTTGATACAGACGGACAGAACGTGAAACAGCTTACTGACGGGGAAAGTAATGAGGTCTCTTCAACAATTTCGCCGGATGGTGGATGGGTCTATTACGTCGGTGGTGTTCGCGACAGGGGGCAGTGGAGGCTCCATTTACAAAAAACGTCGATCGACGGCAGCCAAACAGTTAATCTGAAAGAGTTGGAAGCCGACTTTGTTCCCAATCTATCACCCGATGGAAAATCGATCGCCGCGCAAATCGCCGGCAAGCTAAAGGTCTTATCCAGCGCCGACGGCACGATAGTCAAATCGTTCGACCCGGTTCAATTGGCCTCATGGTTTAGTGATGCGAGGTGGACGCCTGGTGGAGAATCTCTCACCTATGTCGGATACCCCGAAAATGCTATGAATATTTGGGTGCAGCCGCTCAGCGGATCACCTCCCCGCCCGCTAACGAATTTTACGAAGGGTTACATTTATGAATACGCCTTCTCACGCGATGGCAAAAAGCTTTACGTCGCGCGCGGTTATCAGGTCCGCGACGCTGTTATTATCAGAAATTTCTAGATCGTTATAGCTGGCGTTTTGCGTGTCGCGAGAGGGTGTGCCTTTCAGGGTGAAGCACTAAGTTTCACCTCGGCCCGACAATGGTTGGAAAAATGTCAGCTTCGGTTGGGTAGGTGGCTCGCCGCTGAAGCGCGACGCGGGAAGTGAATGTTATGGGACATAAAACAAGGATCATGTACATGGAGTACAAGGGCGACGATGTCGTCGGTCCAGCGAGAATTGGTCGCGTTACATATTCGAAGACGGGTAAGTCCATTTATTATCGAGGCCGAACGTTTGCTTCTCTAAACGGGCAGGGTTTTAAAACAAATTTCTTCGATGTCGAGACGCGGGAGGAGTTTTGGATTTCTGGATGTAAGAAGGATGGCACCGATGCGCTGTATGCGACAACCGTTGAGATTGATGAAGATGTCAGGGAAGAATATTGGATAAACATTCGTGCGAAGCCCGAGTCGAAAGGGATTTCGTCCTTTAAAGCTGTAGGTAAATATTCTAAGTAATAGGCGCATCAAAAGCAGCACATAAGTGACTGCAGTGGAGCGGCCGCGGCGCGGCTATCGCAAATTGAGTGTGCGAGGCGCAAGATGATCGTTCGGCTTTTTAGTTGGTTTCGACAACATGCCAGCGACAATTGAAGCAGAGGAGACAATTCGGGTTGGGCACGAGACATTGGTGGTGAGTACTTCGCCCATAACGGAATACGGCGTCGTCTTTGAAGATGACGGTGAGACTGGCTACTTTTACGGTTTAGACACTTCTCGCAACGAAGGCAAACAGATTCTGGACGCGCTGCACATTTATAATGTGCGTTCAGTGATTGATAAAGAGAAACCTTCTCAGGTGCAAATTGCGTGGTCGGAAGATGGGTTGAAAGCTGCGCTGTACATAAACGGCTACCCTCATGCGGTGTTCGATTTCGCCGGCAAGCGCGGTTATTGTCGATCAAATTTTCCGAGCCCGAATGAGGAATGGACAACCTTCGGGAAGGAGTGGTCCGATGCCGTGCTTGAATCCTTCCATTGATCCCGATCAGCAAGATCGGAATGCTGTGGATCATAAGTTCGCGCCATTGCTCTACCAGTTCTCGGGATTGTTGTCGCAGTACCTGAGAGGTTTTGTAGGTTGAGACGCGCCCTAATTCACGCTTTACGCACCCAGCGAACGCGGATCGTAAAGCAAGCCGACCGCGCAAGGTCACGAAACGATAGTGAAGAACGGACTCCAGTGCGGAATCGTCCACGCTAACAGTAAAAAGGCCGAACGAAGTGTCGGCCTTTTAGCTTTAAATTGGTATAACAGACCGCTATTTGCTTGCTTGCCCGCTCTAGCGATTTTTGAGTCTCTTCCACGTCTTGATGGCAATTCCTCCCAGGCCTGTGCCTAGAAGAAGTAATGTGGCTGGCTCCGGGGTGATATCGGTGTCGTCGTGCCATGTGTAGGTCGCGCCAGGACCAAATATTCCAGCGTTCCAGGTAATCTGTTCGCCTTGCCACATGTCGCCGAGATTCGCAGGGTTGGGCCAAAGGAACATCTCCATTGCGCCCGACTCAGGCGGACTTCCCACC
>DATEWS010000390.1:0-10219 GCA_035257785.1 Pyrinomonadaceae bacterium | reverse complement strand
ACTTCTCCGAGCTTCAGGTTGAGATAGTGTGTAAACAGACTCTCAACGACCGGGCGCACAGTCTCCGGATCCACGCCGGGTTTTAAGAAATTGAGATTGATGATGTCCTGACCCAGCCCATGAACGTCACGCGCCACCACGTGAAAAAACGCATCGATCATCTGCGTCTGCAACTTCGGACTAATACGTCCGACCATTCCGAAGTCGAAGAACGCGAGATGCCCGCTGTCCATCACGAGCAGGTTGCCGGGATGCGGATCAGCGTGAAAGAAACCGTCCTCGAGCAGTTGCTTGAGGTACGTGCGAATCAGCATGCGGTTGACTTTAACCGGCGAAATGCGGTTCGCGCGCAAGCCTTCGAGATCAACCACCTTCGTGCCGCGAATAAAATCGAGCGTGAGCACGCGCGTGTTCGTGTGCGACCAGTAAATCTTCGGCACACGGATCGCGCGCCAGGTGCGGAAGTTGTAACGAAACCTGTCGGCGTTACGTCCCTCTTTGACGTAATCCATCTCTTCAAAGATGGTGGTGTGAAACTCGCGCAACATTCCTTCCCAATCAGCATTCTCATTCGCCTTCGGAAAGAAATGATTCGTCAGCTTCACCAGCCGGAACAAGATCGCGACGTCGAAAGAGATGGTCGACTCGAGATTCGGTCGCTGAACTTTAACCGCTACTTCTTCGCCCGTCGCGAGACGCGCACGATAAACCTGACCGAGTGACGCCGCAGCGATCGGCTCGGCATCGATCTCAGCATAGGCTTCACGCACCGGACGGCCGAGCTCCGCCTCAACGATCGCAAACGCTTCCGCAGTTGGAAAGGCAGGCACCTGGTCTTGCAACGTCGCGAGTTCTTTCACGTACTCGAGCGGCAGGAGATCCGCGCGTGTTCCGAGCGCCTGTCCAATCTTGATGAACGTTGGACCAAGATCGATCAGCGACTCCCGCATCCAAACCGCCTGCTTTTCGAGTCGCGCCTGTTTTCGCGCTGAGCCTTCAGCGCCGCGGAAAACCATGTAGCGCAAAACTCGTATGAAGCGATCGAGGAGAACGGAGAGTTGCGCAACAATCCAGGCTTTTACTTGTGCGCGTCGTCCACGCTCGCGAGCAAGGTCGCGAAGCCTTGTTACTGAACGACGATTGAAATCCGCGCGTACGTCGTAAGTATCGAGAAATAAGTAGAGTGAAAAGAGTCCCAACACCCGCGCGACACGCGCCGCGCGCAACCAGCCACGCAAACCACGACCGGCGAGCAGTTGATTCACCAACTCCTCGGTCAACGGCTGCACTTGCGCGGGCTGCTTTGGCGGCACAGTCACCGCCAAACCATTTCCGTTCACGTCGCTTCTTTTAATAAGTGCCTGATTCGAGCTCATTTCAAATCTATATAACCGAAAGCATGTGCTTCGTGCCGGCGCGTTCAAAATAACTATTCGCGCGCTCCACGTCTCTCGCGATCTGCGTTTTCAACTGTTCGATTGAACTGAACTTCCGCTCGTCGCGCAAGCGATACAGAAAACGAACCCGTACCACGTCCCCGTAAAGATCGCCCGCCCAGTTCATTACGAAGGTCTCGACCGAAGGTTCCGTGGCCTCCGCAAAGGTCGGCCTAAGTCCCACATTTGTAACGCTTCGGCGCCATTGTCCATCGATCAAGGTCCCGGTCACGTAAACCCCATTCCGGGGTATGACGCGGTTGTGCGGGTGGAGGTTGGCCGTTGGAAAGCCGAGCTTGTGACCACGTTCGGAGCCTCGCTCAACGCGCCCTTCGACGCCGTAAGGACGGCCCAACATGCGTCGTGCGAGATTCACCTGGCCGGACGCAAGCACTTGCCGGATCTTGCTCGAACTCACGCGACAACCGCGCAGTTTCACCTCCGGCACTTCTCCCGCAACGAAGCCGAGCTCGCTCCCCATCCTTTTCAGCAACTCGATGTTGCCTTCACGATTGTGACCAAAAGCGAAACCTTTGCCGAGATACACCTCTTTCGCGTGCAAACGATCGACGACGAGGTCTTTCAAAAAGTCTTCGGCGCGAATGTTTGAAAACTCTTTGGTGAAACGGACCACGATCGTCTGTTCGATTCCGAGTACGCCCAGGCCTTCGATCTTCTGGTCGAAAGTTTGCAGCAACGGCGGCGCTGATTCGGGATGCAGGACGGCGCGCGGATGCGGATCGAACGTGATGACTGTCGGCACTGCGCCGGCTTCGCGCGCTCGTTCGACCACAGTCTTCATGATCAACTGGTGCCCGAGGTGCAGGCCATCAAACACCCCGAGCGTGAGCACTGTCGGCCGGTGAATCGCTGCGTTGTCAGTTCCGTGAAAGAGACGCATTTTTAAGATCTGCTCCGCGATCTCTGAGTATCTCTGCGATCTCTGCGTTCAAAAGCGCATATAGAACGCAGAGATCGCGGAGGGCCGCAGAGGGCCGCGGAGTTCATGTGACCACCAATCCGTCGTAAGCAAATTGGACGCCTGCGGGCAGACGCGCTGAATCGCGTTCGTGTTTGATGTCGTGGGCGATGTGTGTAAAGAAAGTTCGCCGGGGCTTTATTCGATCGACATACTCGAGCGCCTTATCGACCCACAAATGTGTTGGATGTTCTCTGAAACGCAGACAATCAAGCACCAGCACATCCAAGCCCTGCAATGCATCGATCGTGGTTTGCGGAATCTCGCTGAGATCCGTCAGGTAAGCGAAATCGTTAAAACGATAAGCCATCACAGGCAGGCGACCATGAATCACTTCCAACGGCGTGATCTGCAACTCACTACCGATACAAAAACTCGCGCCCGGCGCGACGACGTTTGCGATCACCTCTGGCAGACCGCCACCGTAATATGAAGGCTCGAAGATGTATTTGAAGATACGTTTGATATCGACCCACGCGCGCTCATTGGCATACACGCCGAGTGCGCCAAAACGAAAGTTCAGTGGACGAATGTCGTCGAGTCCAAAGATATGATCCGCGTGACAGTGTGTGATGAGCACTGCGTCGAGATGTTTAAGCCCGTAGCGCAACGCCTGTTGCCGAAAGTCGGCAGACGTGTCAACGAGCACCGTTTGCCCTGCGTGTTCGATGATGATTGAAACTCTCAGACGCTTGTCGCGAGGATCGTCTGACGTGCAGGTCTCACATTCACAGCCGATTGACGGGACTCCGGTGGAAGTACCTGTACCTAAAAAGGTGAGCTTCATCTCCCCCCAGTGATATCGCTTCCCGTGAACTTGCGCGCTTGTTGCGGTGAGTTGACGAGCGACACGTATTGCATGCGCAGATCCGCGAGCAATCCTTCAAGCATCCGCTTCTCTTGCGGCGACACGTTGCCGGCAGTTCTTTTCTGTAACATGCCGAGCACGTCGATCCAGTGTTTGCCTAACTCGACATCGACTTCGCGCTGGTGTGTCACCGGGTGCTCCATCATGCCGAGCGCGGACGCTGCGTTCGAAGCAATCGACATGATAAACGCGACGAAACTTGCCGGATTGCGGGCCTCCTCCAGCTCGGCTTCAGTGAGCTCTTCTTCCGGCTCCGCTTCCGCTTCGGTCGTCGGGGCAGGCTCCGGTTGTGCCTGTGATTCGGCCGCTTTCGCCGCTGCCGCGGCCTCTGCCGCGACAGACACTTGAGGCTCCGGCTTCTCTTCCGGAGGCAGATCTCGCGGGCTTCCGTCAGCATTGAACAGACGCCTGTCAGTAACTTTGAAATTGGGTTGTTCCTCGTTCATGGATTTATTAAACCATAAAACTTAGACTAGCCGCATGCCTGCCACATTCGAGGATTTAGTTGCATTAATGGATCGACTGCGCTCGCCAAACGGTTGTCCGTGGGACCGCGAACAGACCTACGCGACGCTCGCGCCGATGCTGCTTGAAGAAGCATACGAGGCCTTCGAAGCGGTCGAGGAGGCGCGTGAAGGGCGACCGCGTGAACTGTGTGACGAGCTTGGTGATCTATTGTTTCAGATCGTGTTCTACGCACAGGTCGCGAAGGAGCGCGACGAGTTTACGATCGACGACGTCACAACGGCGATTCACGACAAGATGGTTCGCCGGCATCCGCATGTGTTTGGTGACGTCACGGCAAACGATGCGGCGACAGTACTGTTGAACTGGGAGACGATGAAGGCCGAGGAGCGACGCGCGTCAGGGAAAACAGAGACCACGAATACGTCTCTGCTAGTCGGTGTCTCCTCAAAAGCGCCGGCGCTGATGGAAGCGCATCAGTTATCGACAAAGGCCGCGCGCGTTGGTTTCGATTGGAAGTCAGTCGACGACATCTTCGACAAGCTTCAGGAAGAGATCGAAGAGTTACGCGTGGCTATCAAGGATCATTCAGCACTCAAAGACGAAGCGAATCACGCGCGTGTGCGAGAAGAGATTGGCGATCTGTTGTTTGCGGCAACAAACATCGCGCGGCACATGCAAGTCGAACCCGAAGCGGCATTGAAACTCACGAATCGCAAGTTTCGGCATCGCTTTGAATATATCGAGAACGCGCTACACGAACGCGGGCAGGCGTTTGATCAAACGTCGATTGAAGAGTTGGAAGAACTGTGGCAGGAAGCTAAAAGAAAATAGGAGCAGGAGCAGGAACTCTGCCCCTGTATGCTGCTCCTGCTCCTGATTCTCTAGTCGTTGATCCGCACCGATTGCAGGATCGTCTGGAACGCATTCTCAAAATTGCGTTCGTTCTGCGGCGCGACGGCGATCATGTAGAACAATTGCCCGTTGCGCAATTGCGTCGTGATCACTCGCACAGTCTCCGGTCGACCCGTCGCTTCGTTCACGTTGCTCAGGGTCGTGAAGAGCGCGTTTCGACCCGACATCGTCGTGCGTTGATAACCACCGCTCGTGCGCAGGTTGTTGTTTCCTTGCGCGAGGCCGTTGATTAACTCCTGCGTCGCACTCTGCAAGTTGCGGCTATTCGACTGCGCGACACCGAAACTCGCACCGTGAGTGAAAACGGCCTGTCCGTTGTACCGTCCATACGCACCTTCCGGCACGAACCACACGGTCCCGCTATCGTTAATCTGGCGCCAGTTGTTAGGCACACTCACCTGAACGCCGCCGTTGAAGATCGAATAGTTCTCGTAACGCGTTGACGGATATGAGACACGCCCGGTCGGCGGATTGTCCGGATAGTTCCCGGCAGTTTCACCGGTCGGATAACGCTGTCCGCTGCGCTGAATCTCCGCCATCGTTGGAGCGCGCTGGTAACCACGCAGTCGTTCCTGAATACGAGCAAACTCGCGCGAGTCACCACGATTGCCGGCCGTGACGCGCAGCAACTGCGCCTCACGATTGATGCGAGCGTAGCGATCGCTCGGGCTCGGGTGATCACTCAAGAAGCCGCCACCACCGCCGCCCTGTTGCTCAATCGTGCGAAACATGTTTGCCAGATCGCGCGGATCGTAACCAGCGCGCGCCATGATCTGCGCTCCGAGAACGTCGGCTTCCGTTTCGTATTCACGACTAAACTTCAAAAGGTAGACCGCAAACGGCGCCTGGGCCAACTGGCCCACGCCTGGACCACCAAAGATCGTTCCAGCGATTCCGGCAATACCGGCGAGCAAACCATACTTCTGACCTTTAGTCGCCTGGGCCGTGCCGTGTCGGAGCGCAACGTGACTGAGCTCGTGGGCCATCACGCCTGCCATCTCGCCTTCACTTCGCGCCGCTTCGATCATGCCGCGGTTCACGTACATTGGACCACCGGGCAATGCGAAGGCGTTGATGTCGCGCGCGTTTACGACTTTGAAATAGTACTGAAATTCGGGGTGTTGAAATTCAGAAGGAATGGCGGACACGAGCCTTCGACCTACGTCCTCCACATAGCCTCGCACTGTTTCGTCGCGAAGCAAGGGAAACTGGCTTTCAGCTTCCTGAGCCGCCTGACGTCCGAGTTTGACGTCGTCCTGAACGCTAAATTTGTTGCTGTGATATTTGATCTGCGTCTGCGCTAAAGCCGAGAACGGCATTGCCGTGATCGCCACCAGCGCTACCCACGCAATCAAAGCTCTTCGATTAAATTGACTGATCATTGTTACCTCCACAATAACCAACCGGATCGTAACCCTTTTCCGAACTTAATGCACCAAATCGAAACGCGGCTACACGCGGAAAAGACCGGTTTTACTTCGAGATTTCGGCCAACCAGCGTACTGACCTTTCCGGGAGTTTATTGATGCAATGAAAATGCCAACGGTGGGGCTAAGTCTGATTTCGGGGCTCGACGTGTTGGTTAAACCACTTCGCAGGCTCTTCCAACGGAGCGATTCGATGCGGTTCGCCGCGCCAAACGCGAATCATCGAAATAATCAGGAATATGAAAGCAGCAAACCTGAACAACCCGTGTCCGAAGCCGCCGCCGTCGCTAATCGACGCAATCGCGCCCAAAATCGTTGAAATGATAAGGATGGAAACGTGGAGTGCAAGTGCCTGAGCCGCATGAAAACGTACTTTGATCTCACGTCGCGGAGCCAGCAAGAGTTCGATGATTGAAGCAACGAGTCCGACATAAGGAACATACGCCAACAACAACGCCCACTTTTCAGGAATGCCCACACCAGCAACGGTATGACTCGACGGCGACATGCTTCGAGGCGCCTGATACGGTGATTGATTAGGTTGTTGATACTGTTGTGCGGGCGGCGCGTAAGTCGGCGGTACAAACACTGAAGGATACGGCGCTTCGAGCGGTGGATTGTCGTAACGACGAGTGGGCGCCTCGGAATACACGTTACGTCGCGCATTCTCGTTAGGCGTATCTGCGACATCGCGCGTCGCGCCACCAACCTGCTGGGTCGGCGTGCCGCTACTGCCGCCGAGATCGCCCCAAACTTCCTCCGCCTTCCGTTCAACATCCGGATCAAGCGGGTTAGTGTCGTACTTACTTTTCTTTGTCTCCATCACTCGCCACAAAAAGGCACAAAATGCTCAAAATATAAATCTAATACGGCTAAAGGCATCAATCTGTTTTGTGTCTTATGTGCCACTTTGTGGCTCAATATTACTCGTCTGCGATCTCATACTCAACCGGCTCCCAGCGCTGCTCTCGCTCGGAAATCAAAAACGCCTTGATTACGGCGTCCATTCCGCCGAGACCGATAATCAGGTATTTCGCCGAAGGATAATACGCGAGACGCACGTCAGTCTCAGATGGCTGTGGATCGGATGAGCGTGGGTGGGAGTGATAAATGGCCAGCAGTTCCTCGCCACGTTCGCGCATTTGTCGCTGCGCCGCAAACAGGTCTTCAGGAGCTGCTTCGTACGCTGACTCCGGACGCGGAGTGACGTTGCGAAGACGATATAACGTGACAGCTCTAATTTCAGCAACTCCACCGATCAATCCACAGCACTCGTGCGGCGCCGTTTCGCGAGCATGGGCGATCATCGCCTCAACATGTTCGCGACGGAGTTGAATTGTTGGCATGGTCAGTCTGAAACGACTCGCAGGTGGAGTTCTTCCAACTGTTTGGGATCGACTGCGCCGGGCGCATCAATCATCAGGTCGGCCGCTGACGCAGTCTTCGGAAACGCGATCACGTCGCGCATGTTGTCGGTGCCGGCGAGGACCATCATCAGGCGATCGATTCCCGGCGCGATGCCGCCGTGCGGCGGAGTGCCGTATTCGAGTGCGTCGAGAAAGAACCCGAAACGCTCGCGCGCCTCCTCGGTGGACATTCCGAGGGCTTTGAAGACAAGTCGTTGCACGTCGCGTCGATGAATACGGATCGAGCCGCTCGCCATCTCTACGCCGTTGATCACAGGATCGTAAGCTTTCGTGCGAATGTCGCCGAGCAGATTCGTTTCACCTCGTTCAACTGCTCGCTCGAGTAGCTCGAGATCTTCGTCGACGGGCGAAGTAAATGGATGGTGCATTGAATAGTAGCGGCCGTCTTCTTCGTGAAACTCGAACATCGGAAAATCAGTTACCCATAGTGGAGCGTAGACGTTCGCAGGGATCAGGTTCTCGCGTTTCGCGATTTCGTTGCGCAACGCGCCGAGGCTTGCTGCTACTACCTTTGGCTTGCCCGAAACGATCAGGACCGCGTCACCTTTTCGCGCACCCGCAAGGTCGGCGATGCGAGCGACGAGTTCGGCGCCGAGCGCTTTCAGTAACGAAGACGAAGTCTCGTCGCCCAACTTGATCCACGCCAGCGCCGTTGCGCCGTAGCGTCTCGCAAACTCCTGCAACTCGTCCAACGTCTTCCGCGACAGATTTGCGCCCCCGGGAACGACGAGTCCTTTAACCTGTCCACCAGAACTCAAGGCTGATGCGAATGGAGCGAAGTCAGTGCCTTCGATTGCCTGCGAGAGATCTTGAAGTTCAAGTCCCTTGATACGCAGGTCAGGCTTGTCAGAACCAAAACGTCGCATCACTTCCGCGAACGTAAAACGCGGAAACGGAGTTGGCAGGTCAACGTTGATCAGTTTGAAGACTGAAGCAAACAGTCCCTCGATCAATGAGTAAACCTGATCGAGTGTGGCGAAGCTCATCTCGACGTCGAGTTGTGTGAACTCAGGTTGACGATCCGCGCGCAGATCTTCGTCGCGAAAACAGTGCGCGATTTGGAAGTACTTATCCATGCCACCGATCATGCACAACTGTTTGAAGAGTTGTGGCGACTGCGGCAACGCGAAAAACTTTCCGGGGAAAATGCGAGATGGAACGATGTAGTCGCGCGCGCCCTCGGGCGTTGACTTGATCAGGATTGGAGTCTCGATCTCGGTGAAACCTTGTGCGGTCATGTAGCGCCGGATCTCGTTTACAACGCGATGGCGAAGAACCAGGTTCGCTTGCAACTGCGGACGGCGCAGGTCGAGATAGCGATACTTCAAACGCAGGTCTTCGGCAGCAAGTGCTTCCGGTCCCGCATCGAGTTGAAACGGCGGCGTGCGTGCATCGTTGAGCGTCAGCAATTGCCGCGCGTGAACTTCAACATCGCCCGTGGCTAGTTTTGGATTGCGTGTGTTCTCAGCGCGAGCGACCACCTCGCCCATCACCGCGATTACGTATTCGTTGCGCAGTTCCTTAGCCTTCGCGTGCGCATCGGGCGCGTCTTCAGCGTTGAAGACTACTTGAGTGATGCCGGCGCGATCGCGCAAGTCGATGAAAGTGAGTTCACCGAAGTCACGACGTTTAGCGACCCAGCCCATCAGCACCACCTGCTTGCCAATGTTGCCGGGACGCAGATCTCCGCACGAGTGCGTGCGTTCCAAATTTCCGAGGTTATCCAACATTCGTCTTACCCTTGCGCTATCTCCAAACGATTCCCCCCTGGATCGCGAACATAAAAACGGGACCAGCCCGGCATCGGTTGATCGTCGGGAATGATCTCGACGCCTGCACTCCGAAATCGCTCTTCAGCCGCCGCGAGGTCGGCAACTGTGTAACAAACGTGTCGCTTGCTCAGCGGCATGCCATCGACGTTTTCGATAGAAAGATGGAGCTGCACTGGTCCAAGTTGATACCACGCGCCGCCACGTCCGCGCGACGACTCGGGCTTGGGCACTTCCTGCAAACCCATCACCCCACCATAAAAATGCTTCGCTGCTTCTTCAAGGGACTTCGGCACAGTGACGTTTACGTGATCAACGCTGGCGTTCATTTGTTTTTTTCACTCATGGAGGCATTAAACTCTGCGGAACGATTGCGCGGAATACTGAGCGATGTCCACTCCGTGGCGCGAAAGTGCTTGGCGAGAAAAACGATCTGGCCGATGTGATACGCGTAGTGCATTAGTTGGCGATTGAGTGCCTGCACGATCGTGTGTTTCTCGCCGCGGATGGTGATTGTCTTTTCACAATCCTCCGGGTGCAAAGGTTCGAGTGCATCAAACACGCACTGCCAGCCGCGCTGCCAGTAAGCAAGCACATCGTCTTTGGTCGTGTTTTGCTCGATGACGAATTCCATATCGCGTTTGCGATTTGGCTTCTCGCCGTCGGAAGTCAGGAAGTCAGTCCAACGCGAGATCATGTTGCCGGCCATGTGTTTCATCACCACGGCGACACTGTTTCCCTCGTCGTCCAAAGTAACGAAGAACTCTTCGTCTTTGAGTTGCGCGATCGCCTTCTCCGCGAGCTTCTTGTAAGCCCGCATCGCCGACCGTGAATCGTCCAGGTAGTTTTGAACTATTGCTTGACTCGACATATCAAATCACTTTCTGAAGAATTCTCACGCAGCGGCGCAACGGCGCAACGATAGGTAGCAAC